>DAVB01000012.1 GCA_002505455.1 Euryarchaeota archaeon UBA52
CAGATGATGAGATGTTCTCAAGGCCTACGAGAGAGATGGAACGGGTATCCCTGTGGTGTATTATCCAGCCATTTGTCTTCCACATTACACCGAGTATTTCGCCAGCCGGTGGAGGATTGGAAAGTCTGGATCCTGTAGTCCATTGACCGAGGTCGTAGCCGAGTATTCCCGCAAACCCCCCTGGAGAAAGGCCCGTTCGTGGCTCGCTTGATGCCTGTGTTTCCATTTTTCTCATTGAATGTAGGGCGAGTTCAAGGCTGTGATGGGATTCAATGCTCCTAGTTGACCACTGATTGGAAAAACGCTGCTGTACCTCCAATATCAGTGGATTCTTTTCGGAAAGGTCAATATTGCCATTAAGAGGATCTTGGTGAGTCGTATGCGACTCGCCCGCAGGCTGTTTGAATACGACTCTCAGATCTCCGAGTACGGGTATCATGCTTGTTTTTGACCGATCGTTAATCGGTCCTCCTGAAATCAACATAAGTTCGTCTTGTTCCGGGTTTCTTACTCGTAACTGATAGAGGATATTGAACAGGGTCTGATCCCCATAATCTCCTTCTAAGATACGGGTATCAGAGGTCTTTTCAATCATAATTATCCCTCCTATCCAGATTTTGCTTTTGGAGTAGGATGGTTGCCAAATCTACATCAGATTTTCTACCGATTTCATTACCATCAATAGAGCCTATTGTTCTGATTCCCATGCCGCTTCCCACTGCTGCGGCGCTCAAGCAAGAGAGGGCATCAGAAAGAGTGATTTTCGTTTGTGAAGGGTTTATCTGGTTATTATCCTCTTGATTTAGGATCTGGTAAAGGGTAACTGATTTGACGGCTCCAAGATCTAATGCTGGATATGCTATATCTCCATTCTTAAGAATGAAAATCGGTGTGAACGCGTCTCCATCTATCACAAGGCCTTCGTTGATTAGTAACGCAGCATCTGCTCCATCGTAATTGGCCCTTCTTCTGGCTTCAAGATAACCTGCCCAGTCTCCTTGCTTAATTCTAGGAGATTTTGGACCCGGGGGCAGGGGTTGTGTGGAAAGGCTGATTTCTTTCGGCATTTTTGTCAGGGGCCTCGAAGATGCTGTGATTCGTCCACTTCTATCGATGTCCACTCTGACGAGATGCGGGGACTGTTGTTGATTTGGTGAATGGTGTATTATGTCGAGTATGTCATTCTTATCGATCTCCATATTGCTTCCGAAAAGGGAGGAGTGAGCCTCTACCAATCTCTTCAGATGTCCTTCGATGTGTATGGGCCCATCTAATCCGACCCTGATGGTGGTGAATACGGATTCTGGGTCGTCCACGCTGTGCTTTAGCAGGATGTTGATTTGAAAGTGGTCCTTATCAGAACAAATCATCGATATCGCGCGCTAGGTCTTCAAGCTCATCGATATCATTGGTCTCAGTTTGACTTCGTTGTGGCTCCAATGATTCGGATAATGAGGTGGCCTGTAAGGTCGAAGATTCTTCTAAAGATTGTATTTCCTGTTCTATTTCTTCATCGAAGAGACTGTCGATTTCAACCTCCCGAGTAGATATTTCCCAGATTTCAGAACCGGAAGACCTTCGAGATCTTAGAACGAAAGCGGCCCCTATTGCGACCATACCGATTGCCGTGGTTGCGAGCAGGATGTTCAACTCACCATCGACCAATCGATCGACGAACGTACTGCCTCCGGCTTCATCTTCGTCTTGCATTCCCGTTCTATCTACCCATGGCGGGACCATCACAGGGCTGGCCCGATAAGTGAATTTCTCGCCGTCGAAAGCTACCACCTCGACATAGTGTGTTAGACTGCGATTTAGGGATTCGGAGTCGATATTATCGAAACTGAGTTCAGTGGATACACGATCGAGCGCTACGACCGCCGCGTCACGAACATCGGAGAATGCAGAAGTCGACACATATACGTGATATCCCACGATATCGTCATCGGCACTTTCCGACCAACTGAGCATTATTCTCGAGCCTGATGGGTTCCATGCGGCAGTAAGGCCTGCGACATCTGGACAGGCGGGACATGGATCTAGACCGAGTTCGTCTCGTAGAACTATGTCGCTTGACTCTAATCCCGATTCCCATGCATTCCCACTTGAGTCCCTAGCAACGACCGCGACGAAATATCTGCGATCGGGGACCATCTCCGAATATCCATCCGGGTTAGTTGAAAATTCGACCAACACCGGACCGGATGAGTCTCTGGATAGCGTCACCGACGGTTCTAGAGTCGCGATGTTGTCTAGGAGGAACGGTGAGTCTGTAACCGCATATATCTCATATGACATGATGTCTGGCGAGGTGCTTGGTTCGAATACCACGAACATACCGTCTCCGTGATCTGGGTCGCGATCGATGAGTATTGGGGCGGGAATTCTGAGAGGCGGTTCTGAATCCCCCATATTCGAGATGGGCAGTGCTATTGCAGTCTCCAGCTGGTCGAGGAACACATTTCCTGAAAGGTCATGCACGGTCACTGCAACATAGAGCGGTATATCTGGGATGATTTCTGAGCTTATCGAGTCTGTCAGTGTGCTCCCATAGAGTGCTTTATCGATCTCAATCTCGATTCTTGAGGTTCCGCCTATCTGACGCTGCTCAATAACTGACAAGCCGCATGATGATGGGTCATCAGAGCAAAAGAACCAGAGAGATGTGACATCTTCCAGAGGATGTTCGCTGACCCATATGGTATAGAAAGCGAAGTCAGGTACATCGCTTCTGGTCCAAACTACATCTATTGCTGTACCGTCATCTGAAGGATGGTCAAATGCATCTATATCGATTAGTCTTGGAGGTTCTGGTCCTTCTGCTCCCAGATTATCATAGGGAGTGGCATCGTCTGGAAGGATGTTATTCAGATCTCCATTGCCCCAATCATCGAAAGCAATGACTGCAACCCAGTAACGTATGCTATTCTCAAGGGGGGCTCCATCTGGTCCGCCAATTATAGCTGATGTATTTCCACAACCCGGTACAATGGTTGCCGTAGGCCATCCTTCCGCACTTGTCGGAGGCGAAAAACCAGAAGCTGGCAATACATGCACCGAATAGAATACGCAGTCTTCTTCTTCATTCCCGTCCCACGATACTTGCAGATATCCTCCATCATCGAATGGCAGATCCGAGGCTTCGACACCACTAACACGTGCTGGGGGTATTGAGTCATCGAGCCCCCCGGCCGCTACGATTGGTCCGAATAGTGTTGGATTGTCTTGTTCGTATTGGCCTGCTAGGTCTACACATGAGGCGGCAAGCCAAATTGGGGTCGAGGGAGATACGTCTATGATCGTCTGGTTGCCCAGAGCCATTGACACGTCAACCGATGTTGGGATTGCGTTCACATCTTCAATTTCAACTGTGGAATACCATATCCTGGTTGAGTGGCTGTCGAGATCGGTACACAACTGCCATTCGACAAGGAGGCTCCCCCCTGAGAAACCGAATGGGCTTGCGTGTAGTGAAGACGGTGGGTCTGGAATGTTGTCGACCGCTAGTGCCGAACCGTTGTAGACTGATATTGGGCCTAAGGAACCATCCGGATATCTGATCGATATGGCGGCCCCATATTCGTGCCCTGGCTGTATCGGTTGAATAGTGTCATTCAGATAGGCGGTTTCGAAGGTGGCTCCGAGAGTTTGCAAGTCGGATATCGAAAGTATGGGTGTGGATACTAGCTGCGATAATCCATTGGCCTCCAGAGTGTCGGGATCCCATCCATCCGACGCCATATCCCAGAGGAATATGTCGTATGACACAAAGCTAGAGTCTTCAGAAATGGCCCAATTAACCGTCAGCCCGTCGCCTGCATCATTAGGACGGTCAGTGAGAAGTGTGATTGATGTCGGTATCTCCTGTCTAATCCAATCATAGGTCATCCGTATCTCAATCTTGCCTGAGTTGGGGGGCGAGAGTGCAAATTCCCAATTCGCATCTGAAGGAGTGCCTGCTCTATCAACTGCGAGTTGGAGAAGTTGCTGAAGTCCCGTCTGAGTAGACAAATTCCACGATCCGGTGTAATTGAGTTCTTTAGTCGTGGACCAGATTGGCTGGGAAGAAGAGAGGCTTGTGAAGATGACTGGATGCCAGGAGAATGGGATTGCTCCGTGGTATTGAATCTGGCCTGTTAGGCTGGAATGATCGGGGACGATGAGTCCGGACTGTATTTTGATGTCATTCCCGGGCCGTGTGTGGTCTGTGATGTCAGTGGTGCTACCCAGAATAGTCAATTCTAGATTCTCTGCTCGAGCGTATTCATCAACGTATACCTGCTCAAGTGTCCAGTATGGCCGATAAGCCAAGACGCCTCCATCGGTTGCTAGAGCTAGTGTTGTGCCGTAGAGTGCTATGTCGTTCACATATGACTCCATAGCAGAATCATACGCCCTTACCTCGTGATCGGCGACTCCGATTATATCGAAGCCGTTTCCTGCTGCTACTATTCTTGAACCATCAGAAAGCATGGAGGTTACAGGCCAGGACTGCACTGACCCTGCAGCGGCACCTATTTCCATCGAATAGGATGATGCGTTGTAATGGTATATTGGACCAGATTCAGTGGCGATGTGGATGCCCCAATTGTCTGAAGCCAATGCTGTGACCGTATTGCTCGGAAGCATATCTAGAGGATAGTCCCGCAACATCGTCTCATTGTCTATCGACCACGAAGAGATCCACGGTCTCGAGTTGCCGAAGCCCGAATGAGATGCTAGAAGCACCCGGGGCTGACTTAACTGGACAATTGACCCATCAGGGAGAGTGAAGTTCCCAGTGGATGCAGGTGCTATGGTAAAATCAGCGACCGCAGTAGATATCAGACCCTCAACTTGAGTCACTCTCGCGGTAACTGAAGCATTGCCACTGGGGTCTGAGACGAAGGAAATACCGCTTGGGCCGCTTGCGACGAGCACATCCCCATAAGGAGTAGCAGTGACCCATTCCAATTTTTGAGCATTTGGGGGTAGACCGTCATAAGATGTAATGGGATCGAGCCATTGGGAAGTTGACTCGTCGTATCTTCCGATGCCGACTGAAGTAGCGATATGCGTCACATTTCCTACGCGCTCGAAATCCCCGATATTGTTAGACGGCAGTGCTGCCAGCAAGGCAGGCTCACCCCATATCCTGGTTGCAATATCTATCGGTTGGAAGCCTGAGGCTGCATCAAACACGCTGGTAAGTCCTACGTAGATGTGATTGCCGTCGATGTGCATCCCATCCATTGACCCGTGAACTGAGCCTGGATGTGTTCTTCTCTGACTGGTGGTCAGATCGATCTTTATCAGACCTTGATAGGTAGTGGTTACCCACAACACGTCGTTATCCAGAAGCATATCAACGATGATGTCGTCATTGAAATTGAATGCCCTCACCCACGAAACATTACCAGTGACATCCAGATCGCCTTCAAGGATAGTCTCACCATAGCCCGAGTTTCCTTGCCATTGGACGGAGGGTCCTATCGCAGCCCAGACTTTCGTGCCATTGGATACGAATTCAACCACATTGCCGGAAGGAAGGAGGTATAGTTCGTCGTAGCCTCCCTGAATCAATCCAGTTGGGTCTAATCGATCTACCCTGTTAATTCCGGAGTTTTCGCCGGAACGCCCGATTGCATATGCAGAATCTGATAGAGGAGGTGCTCGGGCAATCGAGCTTCCATCCATCCCGGCGCCAAGGACCGTGCCCGTTAGGAAAGTACTACCAGAAGTCTCGATCCTGGATATGCCTCCTTGGTCGACATGGCTTGCTATCAGAAGATCGTCGTCATGCAGCAAACCCCCTGGGAAGATCGGTTCCATCGCTATTCCATCAGAGGGGAGTATGGTTGATTCGAATGAAGAAGTGGAATATGAGTACCTATCGATTCCCACATTGTCCGTATCGAATGCAACATATGCCATTGGATGGGCCTCGTCACAAGCAACCGCTCTTGGGTCCGAGTCTGAAAGATCGGAATTATCCCATGAGTCGATCCACTCATCCGTTACGCTATTTCCGTCATGATCTCCGTAATCATACCTAGCGACGAAGCCTTGAGACCACCAAACTAACTGGCCGAACGCCACGTGTACAATGTCATCACAAAGATTGAGATCGGCCGGATATGCGAATGAGCCGAGGCTGTTGGAAGAGTAAACCGTCCACTGATCTTGTGTACTATTCCAGAGCGAGACGTCTGATGAGCCGCCCTGATATGTCCCAATCCACAGATCATCTCCAACAGTCAGCATCGAGTAGACCTCGTCGTCAACATTTGCGGGCATTCCAGATCCGGGGGTCCAGGGCGTGAGGAACGTGGAGTTGTTAGTATCCCATCTCAGTATTCCATCCATGGAAGCAAAGAGATACTCTTGGCCCATGGACTCCATGCCCCTTATCGGGCCGGGTATGTCGTCCCACTCGTCGAGCAGCACCATGTTGGAAGCATTGTAACGTCGTAGTACAGACTCGCCGTAAGAAACCCAAAATTCACACCCATCAGATGCATTTGGGAAGCAATCTCCCAGGAATTGGGCATTGACTCTCTCGACGCTTCCAGTGGTCCCCAAAGGATCGACCCACGATGAAGACGTTATGTTCCATCTTGCGATGTCCCCTGTGCCTGCGCTGCCGCCCCATCCCTGAGTTTCTGTAACGCTCAGCCAGAGTTGATCTTGTATCAATTCCATGCCTCGTATCTGACCATTGTATCCGAGGCTGTCCGTAGTATCTATCTCATCCAAGGAAGTATTACTTGTGAGATTTATTCGTGCTATGCTATCTCTGCTCTGCCACCACTGATTTCCTTGGGTGACTTGCTGATAATGCAAAATATCCTGATGGATGGCGATTGCTGCCGGTGGTTGGTTGGGGAGCGTTGGGCCATTGGAATTTGTTCCTAAATCCCAATCAATTAGAGCGGTCCCATTGGCTGCATCGATTAAGACGAGGCCGAAATAGCCCCCGGCCCAGATTGTGCCAGGATCTTGCCCTTCAACGAGCATAGTGATGTACTCGTTCTCAATCACGCCTGATGTGCCATCCCAAGTACTGAGCCATGCATCATTTATCAGATCGTATCTGGCGATTCCGGTTTCTTCCACGCCGAGGTAGAGAGTCGTGCCAATTTGGACGACGTCCGTCTGGTCTGAGTCTGCGGCCGCAGTCCAGACATCGATCACTACTCCATTCAAAGTGTCAATGATCCCTACTCCCTCGGACGTTCCGGCATAGAGGCGATTCGCCTCCAGTATGGAAACGCTCTCGACGAAACGAGAGGGGAGACCATCATCCTCGCTCCAACAACCGACCAAATTGTATGTCCAATCCCACATGCAAGCACCTCTGTTGGTGCCCATGTAGACTCCATCGACATCGCTAGATGCCTCGAAAAACTGGTATGGATCGTTATTTCTGCCGGGAATACTTGTTGGGAATACCGACCATGTGGGAGAAAGGTAATCAGAACCATCCCACGAGGCTGCGATTCCTGGGTTCCAGAAGGATGGTCCCTCTGTTGCAACCGTGATGCCGCCATTTGCATCAGCGTGGATGTCGTTCACATCATCATCGGGGAGAGTGCCGCTAGCCTCGTCCCATATGTGCAAGACTTCACCTGTAAATCGATCCAAGATTATGATTCCAAATCCCTTGAGGCCCAAGAAAATTGTATCATCAGGCGGATAGTACGCTATCGGAGCATTCTCGACATCGTCTACACCGAGTGATCTCCAAGATGACAGCACTGTCTCGGTTGAGATTTCAATTCGGATTACGCCAGCGTCATTGGTCCCAATGTAAACTATGTCTGATCTTATGGCCATCGAGGTGAAGTCAAGAGAGTCGAGTCCTGAGTCCTCATCAAAGAATGCATAATCATTGATATTCGAAGTATTCCCGAAAGCTACGCCATAGCCGGGCATCAGAACTATGACGTCTCCGGTATTTTCACTGAATATCATCGATGATATCTCTGAAACGTCTGAGCCGACTACCGTGTCTATCATTTGACCCGAGGTAGGATCTAGACGGATTATCCCATGTCCTGATGTTGATGCCAGCACTACTCCTGAGTCAATTTGTACTATGTCGGTTATCTGGGAATCTATGCCTTCTGATGAGTAATCGATGAGGCCCAGCCATCTCTTAGATTCCGAGTCGAATCGATCGATTCCACTGCCTCCAGCGAACCATGCCTGCTCGCCTGAAGATGTGGAGACGATTGAAACAACTTCAGGTTGCAAAATCGATGGGCCACTGGCAATTTCAAGAGATTGGGAGGCGATCATATCAATAATTATTGCAAGGGACCCCGATCCATCTGATGCAACTATTCTTTGACTGGGATTAGACCAGGGGAATACAACATCGAATTGTTCTAAATCGGCCTGATCAGGGGTTATGTCATCCACGAATGTCATTGTCTCTGTATCGAAACGATGTATCATCGACGGCGTGGATACGTAGGTCGTGTTATCGATAGTAAGCAGATCGCCGACATCATTGGAACTGAGCCAATTAGATGTAGTCCAAGGAGAGAGCCATGAGTTGGATGGGAGATGGTGTCGATCTACACCACCTTCGCCCGCTATGAGAATCTGTTCACCCATCATCTCGATTGATGAAATCGAGTCAGAACGGATTGTAGATGTAACGCCCGTTCCTGTTGAATGGTATGTGGTATTTGACCACGCTATCTCAACCGTACTTTCATCTTCTGAGCGTTCTAGGATGATTAGCCCATCACCATCTGTTCCGAGATATACTGCATCAGAAGTAGCGTGTATGGAAGAAAATGGGGCTTGTGAAGGATTTGTGTTGCAAAGATCGTGAAATGACCAATTGTTGAATGAGGCATTAGCTGCCCTCCAAAAGAGATAGCACCCGTGTGCTATCCACGTTGAGTCGTCCTCAATGACAGAAACATATGACGGAAGCGTATCATCCCATACTCCCGGGGACATTGCACCGGTTCCTTGTGCCGACAAATTATACTCCCCGATAAGATCAAAATCGCTCAATCGGTACACCAGCAGCATTCCTGATTCAGTGATTACCACGATGCGATCTTCAGAATGTATGGCCTCGACAGAACGTGCGTTGAGCGATTCAACATGCACTATTGGTGATGTTACAGTCTCATCGATGACTAGTAATTCGTCATCCACCAGGATAATCAGTCGTCCGGAGTTGGAATCTAAAGTCGTGTCATGTATCGTTATCTCAGGATTTGAGGGGGACAATCGTGGCGAAGCCGGTCGTAGTGCTTCAATTACTAAATCCGTTAATACTGCGCCGGATGGAAGCAAAAATCCACTCTCTGCATATGCATATGGGTCGAGAGTGTCGTCGATAACGGTCTGAGGGGTGTATTGTTGATTGCACCCGAAGCCGCCTATTCCGCTGCCATCGAATATCTCTTGGTTGACATCGACGAGTGTGAGTATGGGGTTTGTCGCGCATACTCCTGCTGATCCGTTGACTCTTATCTCGAAAGTGAGGTTCTCTATCGAGGCCCCCGGAGGGTGATTGATGATTGTAGTGGAAAGGCCCGTTGATTCTGAACCAACCTGCACCCAATCTGTATCAACGGTTCCAGAAGATCCCCAGGTTCCATCCGAGGCATTCATTGTCGTAGATTCGTCATGCATATCCAAGGACGCTGCCCACGGCATAGAGATCATCAGTATGACAATTGCAAAGGCCGTGCAAGTATGCCTTTTCGAAGCGCGCGCCGTACTCAGTCGCCGCCTCATAGATTCAGTTGCCTTCATCATCCCATAATTAAGAGGACGCGTTAATGTTCGGAATGATTTCTATGTCTGATATTAGGTATAACCGGTGAATTAACTAGAGGATAGCATCATAGCGACGAGGGGTTCCGGTATTCGTTGGGGTGCAAGTATGCAAGACGACCGTCTGCGCGAAGAATCTCTAGATTACCATAGGCTTCCAACGCCTGGTAAACTCAGTACGAAACCGAGCAAGCCACATTCAACAGCTCATGAATTATCGCTTGCATATTCCCCGGGCGTTGCGTATCCATGCCTCGAAATCAGCGAGGATGAGGATCTTGCATTTTCGTACACCTCTAAGGGAAATCTTGTGGGCGTTATCAGCAATGGGACTGCCGTACTGGGATTAGGCAATATCGGTGCCATAGCCGGCAAGCCTGTAATGGAAGGGAAGGGGCTTTTGTTCAAATCATTCGCAGACATAGATGTGTTTGACATAGAAGTTGATCGGACCTCTGTTGATGAATTCGTAGAAGCTGTAAAGGCCATAGCACCTACATTTGGCGGGATAAATCTAGAAGACATCAAGGCCCCGGAATGCTTTGAAATTGAGCGTCGTCTGAAGAGCGAATTGGACATACCCGTAATGCACGATGATCAGCACGGGACCGCCATAATAAGCGGGGCTGCTTTGATTAACGGACTTGATGTTGTGGGGAAGGACATCGATCATGTGACTGTTGTTATCTCTGGAGCTGGTGCCTCTGCCATATCCTGTGCGAGGCACTATCTCCGCCTTGGTGTCAAGCAAGACAATATTCTGATGTGCGATTCAAAAGGCCTACTGACCAAATCGAGAGCGGCGAAAGGAGAGTTGAACGAGTACAAAATGGAATTCGTGAGTGATAGAAAAGATTGCTCTCTTGGCGATGTCATGATTGGAGCGGATGTGTTTCTTGGCTTATCGAAGGGTGGTATTGTGAATAGTGAGATGGTTGCTTCGATGGCTGACAGGCCTCTCATATTCGCTCTAGCCAATCCAGACCCGGAGATTCTTCCAGAAGATGTGCGTACTGTTCGTGATGATGCGATTATAGCGACTGGAAGGAGCGATTACCCTAACCAGATCAACAATGTTCTCGGTTTTCCCTACATATTCAGAGGAGCGCTCGATGTTAGAGCAACTAGTATCACAGAGAAAATGAAAATGGCTGCTACAATGGCTCTCTCAGAACTGGCAAAGGAGGCTGTTCCGGACGATGTTCTGGAAGCTTACGAGGGAGTCAGCATCCAGTATGGGCCTGAATATCTTATCCCCAAACCATTCGATGCTCGTGTCTTGATTTGGGAGGCCTCGGCAGTAGCCCAAGCTGCAGTCGATGAGGGGGTTGCAAGGATTGATCCAGATTCATTCGATTTGCAGACATATAGAGAGCGACTTGAAAGTCGTCTTGGCCTTACACGTTCAGTCATGCGATCTGTCATCAATAGAGCAAAGCGCAATCTTCAGAGGATTGTTTTCTCAGAAGGTGAAGACCCTACCATAATCAAGGCAGCCTCACATTGCATACGTGAGAAAATTTGCACTCCAGTATTACTTGGCCAGATAGAAAGAATTCATTCGGCTATTGCCGAATTGGGCCTTGATTTTGAATGTGAGATTATCGATCCCAGGTATGATGAGAGGCGCCGTGGCGATTATGCTGATGAGCTTCATGATTTACGAGGTAGGAGAGGAATTAGCCGACTTGATGCGATTGAGCTCCTCAAACAACCCACTTGGTTTGCGCCGATGATGGTGAGAAAGGGGGATGCGGATGGATACCTCGGAGGCGTGAGTCATAATTATCCCGATATAGTCAAGCCCTGTTTGAAAATTATAGGCACGTCTGAGGACGATCATAGGGTCGTAGGTTCCTACATGATGACTGTTGGAGGGCAAGTCATGTTTATCGGAGATGCGACGATAAACATCAATCCGGACGCTCGGACTCTGGCTGAGATTGCTGTTAGAACAGCGAGTGTCGCGAGGCGCTTCGGTGTGAAACCGAAGGTGGCCATGTTATCGTTCTCTAATTTCGGTTCCAGTGGTGAGTTGCGAAGCACGCGCATAGAGGAGTCGATCAAAATTGCCAGAGAAATTGACCCTGACCTCGTTATCGATGGCCCGATGCAGGCAGACACGGCACTAGTTACCAAACAACAATCTGATTTCCCTTTCATGGCATTCAAGGGGCCTGCTAATGTCCTGATATGTCCTAGTCTAGAGTCTGCGAACATAGCCTACAAACTCCTACAGAGACTCGCTGGAGCTGAGATGACTGGCCCCATATTGGATGGTCTTTCAAGACCCGCGCATGTACTTCAGCGGGGAGATAGCGTCAGAGAAGTGGTTCACATGGCCGCTATATGCGCTGTCGATGCTCAGAGAATGTCCTCTCAGAGACTTTGATTCTCATAGACGCGAGGAGCAGCGGCTTTGACTTCTTCATTACATCCTTCTGCAAAGTTCTCGAAATTCTCATTGAACATCTGAACCAAAACATTGGCCACATTATCGTAGCGCTCAGTGCTCGGCCATGTAGAGCGGGGCTGTAGAATCTCTGATGGAACTCCATCGCAAGCAGCGGGAATCTTGAATCCAAACCTTTCATCTGTGACGTAAACGACGTCATCCAGGGCGCCTGAGAGTGCTGCATTGAGTAGTGCCCTGGTCCACTTAATCCTGATTCTACTGCTTTCACCATATCCGCCGGCAATCCAACCAGTGTTAATCAACCAGCACGAGGCGTTATGTTCTGCTATCTTCTTGATTAGCAAATCAGCATACTCACTAGGGTGGCGTGGCATGAATGGTGCTCCAAAACAAGTGGAAAATGTTGCCATCGGTTCTGTGATGCCTATTTCGGTACCAGCCACCTTGGCAGTATAACCGGAAATGAAATGATATGCTGCCTGGGCCGGGGAGAGTCTTGCAATCGGGGGAAGGACCCCGAATGCATCGCACGTCAAAAAGACAACATTTTCCGGGTGGCCGGCTGTTGAGTCGTCAGTGCGATTCTCAATCGATTCGATGGGGTACGATGCTCTCGTGTTCTGAGTCAATGTCGAGTCATGGAAATTTGGTATTCCATCCGCATCGAGTATCACATTCTCGAGAATGGTCGACTCCATTCTTGTGGTTGCGTAGATGGCGGGCTCATCCTTTTTTGATAAGTTAATCATCTTAGCATAACACCCTCCTTCAAAATTGAAGACTCCGTGATCTGACCAACCATGCTCGTCATCGCCAACAAGGGCTCTTTCTGGATCAGCGGATAGAGTCGTTTTACCGGTCCCTGAGAGGCCGAAAAAGAGAGCTGTCCCGGATTCGGATGTGTTCGAAGAGCAGTGCATAGGCAAGAGACCGCGAGAGGGGAGGATATGATTCATGATCGTAAATATTGACTTTTTTATCTCACCCGCATATCTGGTTCCTGCGATTAGAACGATGCCCTTGGAGAATGATATCGCCACAAACACTTCAGAGTTTACACCATCTTTCTTTGCATCTGCAAGCATGGTAGGAGCGTGCAGTATGGTAAACTCTGGAGTGTGTTCCGAGAGGTCTGCTCGATCAGATCGGATAAACATGTTATGCATGAATGCCGAATGCCATGCGCTCTCACTTACGAGACGTACGGGCATGGCGTATTGAGGGTCTGCGCCACAATGCATATCCTTCACGAAGAGTGTGTCGGCTGAATTCAAGTGGTTTCTAGTAATACGGAGAAGATGGTCGAAGGCAGCGGGTGATATTGGCCTGTTGACTTTACTCCAGTGAACCTTTGAAGCTAATCCGGCTTCGTTGACTATGAAACGATCATTTGGGGATCGTCCCGTTCGGTCTCCGGTGGTAGCCAGCAGGGCACCATGTGCCGTCCTTACGGCCTCCCCTCTACTTACAGCCAAATCTCTCAATTCTTTCCCGGAAAGATTCCAATGGACCGAGCCCTTAGGATCGAGGCCATGAGTTCCAAGAGGCGTCGAATAGACGGTCGCAGATTTGGAAGGCTTCTGCTCACCCATGTACCAACGGGTTGAATCCGGGATATGAACGATTGTGATGGGGCTCTTTTGGGTTAAGGATGCGAATCTTTCATGCCCACCTTTCAACAGCAAGGACCGATGAGGAGGGATGAGGACTCCATTCTCCGGAACAGGAGTTTCATGCTTGAAGGCGTGTTGGAGCTTACTGCGGAAGTCGATTCTGGTACTCAAGATGCCGTTTCTTCAGAAAAAGAAGAAGAGATTGACGAAGCGTTTGGGACGATTCCAGACGCTTTTGTTCAAAGTGAAGATATTGGTGACGGGGGTAGTGGTGCTAAGACGGCTTTTCTAAGAAGATCGGAGCGCAAAATCAGTTGGGCTATGATGTCCATAATGGTGATCGTTTACAGTGCACTTAGCCTTCTAATTGGGTTGGTACTCGATCCACTGGCTGCTATTCCGCTGTTATTGGTACTGGCGTCCTTCGGACTTTTCCTTGGCGAGAGATGGATTGGAAAGGGTGAGTTGAATCTCTTGGGCGTAACATGGGTAATCATATCGATGAAAATACTCTATGGGACAGCACTTGAACTCAATAGATGGGAGGTAGGAGGGTTTCTGCCCATAGGGCTCTCCGAAGTAGGCATTGCGCTGTGCATACTTGTGATATTCAATGTCTTACTTGCATATCGACACAATAGCGACGCAGTCGCTGCCCAGGCCACTCTAGTTCTACTCGCTATAGGATCCACTGCAGGATCTGTAGCAGGTGAAGATGGGGTCATAGTGATGATTTTGGTGGCTGTTCTTCTTCTCCATGGGTTAGCGATACATCGCTCGTCTGGTAATCTGGCTTCACTCGGTATCGCAGCATCGAACCTATGGGTCGGCATGCATGCCATCACTGACGGATTTGAGATTGGTTCGCTCACGGTAGTTTCGCTTGATCATCCTCTAAAGCTCTTCATTGCAATGGTTGTAGTAAACGGAACGAATGCGATGGTCGCGACGAGATTCTCATCGTCCAAAAATTGGTTCTCGAGTGCATTGGAACATAGTGGGATCGCAAAACCTGGACTTTGGGGTATCTCGGTTATGCTGAGCATGATTGGCGCCCTGATGGTTGTTGGATCTGTGCGTGAGAACCTGGCTTTCGCTTCTGCGATAATTCTGCTTCTATCGATTTCTTACTTTTCGTCATATCTTGTTGTAAGGGGGTCTTCAAAACGTTCCGTGTGGATGATGTCCTCGATTTCTCTTTCAGTGCTTATCGCTATTCTTGTGGGAATGGAATATGGCTCTTTTACTTCATCATTCGACTCTTATTGGGTATTTTCGGCCGGGGGGACCGTTGCACTGGTAGGGATGCTTGTAGTTCACCAAGGAAAAGTTAGCAACACCGTTCTGTGGACTGGCAGTATTGGGATTTCGGTATTGCTTCTCGTGCTTATCCCCCTCGATGGTTCGGTTGAATATGGTCTTGGATTGGTGCTACTAATCTTCGGAACGATTCATTCAGCAGGTGGGTGGCTTGCAATCAAAAGAGGTTCTGCGTCGCTGGCTGGTGTTGCAGCTCTTACCCCGTGGATTTGGCCGCCAATTCTGATAGTTATGGATGAAGTGGGCGTCACTTTCTCAGCGACGGGGGGATTAGGCGGAGTTGCGAATGATGCTTTGAAAATCGGAGGGGAGTTTTTTGTGGCGTATCTTGCCATGTCTCTAATTCTGAGTGTTTTCGTATGCTCTAGATTCGGGGAGTCTTCGCTGAACATATCATCAGGGATTATCGGGACTTCCGAGATTTCAGCCTCGATAAAGCAGTCAGGTGTACTTAATCTATGGAATCTAACTCTCTGGGTACCTGTTTCTAGCACAGCACTGCTGCTCTTATCTGGACATCTTACCAGTCTAGAGGCTCCACTTATTCTCATGGTGATTTCAATTGGTCACGCGTGGTTCTCTTCGATTGGCATACGTCCTGATTCATCCATGTCAATTCCGATTTTTGTGGGGCTGGGGGGAGTATTGCTTCAGTGGATTGGCGCAGATGCGTCGATATTGATACTAGTGATTGCAGTGGGGGTTCTTATTCCACTTATTCTTTCTTCTTGGGAGTCGAGCAAGGACTGGGTTGGGCTGTGCGTACAGAGCGGTCCGGTACTCCTACTGATGCCGGGCGCTTCTCTGGGTTCTTACGACCCGTCTTTGGAATGGATTCCTGACCCAATTATTTGTGCGGTATTAGTAGGTATAGCAACCACTGCGACGGGGATGTTCAGGACCGGCGTCCAGAACAGCATACTTCCTGTTGCTACTGTGGTTATGGTTCACTCTAGCATGCTATGCGTGCTAACTTTGCTGGATGGTAGGGTGGAAGGCATTGGCATTGCCTTCGGAGTGTTCGGCGTCTCCTCCATATGGTTCGTGACGCGGGGAGAGATCCTGAGAGAGTTGAAGGCAGTCGCTGAGAGAGATCGGCGAAGTGAAGAAGTTCTTTCGATGGGGTCTTCGATTTCAGAAAAGGACGTTCACAGGCCTGTTGTCGAAGTTCACAGGACTTCCGGCGCCCCGGGTCAATCCTATGTCGATGAAGTACGACATTTTCCAATCCTTGCCATTGGCGTAATTGGTATCGTATGCGTATCATTGATAATTACTTCATTCATATTGGGTCCACGTCCGATATTGATCCTATCAGCAGGTTCCTTCCTGGTCATCATTGTCGCTCTCGAAGGTGCAAGGGTACGTCGAATAGGCGTAGGAATGGCAGACACATTGGGTTCGGACGTAACACATGCTGTGGCGGTTATCGGGATAGGTTGCGCAATTGTTTTCGGGCATACAAATCCTAGTTCTTCGGTTAGTGACCTGACAGATTTGGGAGTAGCTATACCTGTGATTCTATTACTGGGAATTACGACGTTCGTCAACGGAAAAAGGGGTCTCTTGGAACGGAGATCGATGATTAACTGGATAGTATATCCTCTGACGATCACCAGAGTCGCTGGATTCGTAATTATTGGATCGCTTCCAGCTCCTCTGAGCGTCGACCCATTTGATGGTGGTCTTCTAGAATGGATTTATCCATTCATGCTTCTAGAATCTGTGCTGATTCTTGCGATAATTCTCGATGTTTTGGTTGATGCGCAAAGTAAGAGAGGTGGTTCCAATATCAATGTTAGAAGCGGATATAGAGAGGTTATTTTTGCATTCTCAATTATACTGCTTTCGTGGGGTCCTGCTGGAATTCTTGCCGTCGCAAGAGGGCTTTACAGTTCAGTGAAGGATGGGCGTACGAGGGAGGCGGGTACGATTGCGCTTTTGCTACCTGTCTCCATCATTTCCTTAGAGCCCAGTTTGGGTTTCATATCCTCAGTTGTCGATTCGCTGATAGTTGGAGAATTATTGGTTTTCATGTTGATTCTATTTGCGGGTATGTTCGTTGATGTTGAACGATGGGTATCGCCCTCTGTACAGAATGTGCACATCCTTCTCCTCATCATATTCTTGACAATCCTGAGGCTTGAGGCTGGAGTGATTCTGCTCATCTTGACTTCCTCGGTGGTCTGGTCGTATGGTATTTTGAAACTTAGAAGGGGATTGCGCATACTTGGATTAGTCGATCTGACAGTCGCCTCGGTCGCCGGCGTTATGCTCTGGCTCTCAGACATGTCCGCGGCTTGGCTTCTTATTCTCACTACCTCAGTATCAATAGAATTGGCAGTTATCCTTTGGTTGAGCCAGCGAGACATGGAAGTCCTAGAAATAGACTGACAATTGCCCACTATGGGCGAATGTTGATTGCAGCGACTATCGAGCCGGCGTTGTGACAGGACCCTGGATCTCGGATGTCCCCGAGGAGATTGAGCATCCAACGGTGCCTCTGGGAATCAACAGGATGGCTATTCCTAGAGCAGCCATCTTGTTGTCGTTGGCTATGGCAGCGATGATTCTTCTATCGAGTATCATTGTCGGATACAGCATTTGGAAATTCATGGACATCAATCAAGATGCATTCGATGCGACAGACAGGTCGTTGATACAGGATTCGGAAAGTGATAGATGGTACTGGGAGGTTACTCTTCTGTATGACACGTGCGCTCCTAGACTCGACGACTGGGAATGGCCGGATGTTCTTGCAGACCAGGATGATCTGTTTCTATTACCGGGCGAAGTGCGATGCGACTGGGAGCATCAAGGGCAAGGGGATAGAGCGTCTTTGGTGGTGCATAACCGAGGGAATCAATCTCTCGATCTGGTCTTGGAGATAATTGGGGGTTCGGTCATATTCGCAGAGGGCGGCGAGCCGGATTTAACAATCATTGATCTTCAAGGCAATGATTCCATGGTCCTGGAGATGATTCTGACAGAGGATGTTACGGATCATCAGGTGCAGGTCATTGTCTCACATCTGCAAGTCATGCAGGCCCAAGTGCTGCTCGACATGACTGTGTTTTCAGGGGGTCAAGCAAAGGATATCCATGTTGGAGAGGGTGATCGAGTGGATGTCCACTACACTGTGTGGGATGCCGATACCGGGGAGGAATTAGATCAAGGAGATTTGATTGTCACTGCGGGCAATGATCCTGTATGGATTGAGGGTTTCGGGTGGTCTGCAATAGGACTCGATATTGACGGCGACAGGGGGCTACTTCCAGGCATCAACACCGGGACATCTCACATCACCCTGCTTCCTCCCGAGCTGGCATATGATGACGAAGGAGATGAGCTAGAAGGGCGATGGCTTAGATTTGAGCTCAGCATAAATCGTGGCCCTCTGACTTGAGCAGGTTTCGACATGAGTGATTCAGACCGCCCGCGGATAGTTGACTCTGAGGCGGGTGGGTCTCGAATCGCGGATGATGGCGAGTCGTTTCGTCGGCTTGTGACGCCGGAGATTGTTTGTGATTTCAGAGCTGCGCAGGTATCTATTTCTCGTATACCAGAGGGATTCGTCCTGGATCCAGCTGCCGGTTCAGGCGGACAGCTAGCGGCGTATGGTAAGAGATTGGGGAAGAGTTGTGTTGGCGTGGAGTTGTCTCCACGAAGAGCGGTGCACTGCGCGAACTCTCTTTCAACACTTGGAGGTGATATTGATACTCTTGCGATATGCGGTGATGGGCTTGATTCTGAGGGGGTGATGTCTATTGTGCGAGAGAAAATGAGAGATGTAAAGATATCAATGTTGCACGTTGATCCCGCTAGACCATTGGATGCGCAAAATCACTCTATTTCCGAAATGGAGCCTCCTCTGAGACCTCTGCTAGAAGCTTGGTCGGATTATCTAGAAAGCGGTGAATTAGGTGTCAGCCTATTGCTCGATCTCTCTCCTAGATTGGCCCCGAAACAGCGAATGGAGGTTGAGGCCATCGTTAGAGAATTGTTTCCTGGTGTGAATTTGACGTGGGAATGGCTAAGCCGCGGTGGCGGTAGAGTTGACCGTCTAACAGTCCATACGGGGGGCTTGGCGCAGGAGGATGGCGGGGTTCGCTGCGTTAGACTACATAGAGACGGTTCATTTGATGCTCTTTCAGGAAAAGCAGGAGACTATCATGCCGAATGGGTGGATATTGACCCGGTCGTTGGAGAAATCTTGGCGTTGGTTGATCCTGTTGTGACACAAAGCGGCCTTCGGATGGCCTATGAGAAAGGCGCGGGCCAAGGGGGGAGGGTCAAGTGGGTTCATGATTCGGACAGGAGACCCATGGCGATACTGGATGAAGAGTTGCCGATTAATTGTACTTCTAGGGCATTTACGCCGATACACGGCAGAGTCGAAGAGCGCATCGAAGGGTCATTGAATCTGATGATGCTTGATTCGCTGGCTGCTTCGGCTATGAGGTGTGGTCTCTCGAAAGTCCAAATCAGATGCGCATGTGATCCGAAGATGCACACTAAAATCGTTAACAGGCTCGATTCCATTCTTGGGGAAACTGAGGGGGAAGGGGGTTTCTTAGTTGATGCTCCGGGTGGAAATTCACTCTTTTTGTGTAAGAAATTGCCATAGATAGGGACTCCGTTCCATTCATAAAGAGCGGTCAAGTCGCAAAGCCGCTCGAGAGGGCCACTGGGCGACCAGTGAACACGGGGGAACCGAAATATGGCAAAAATTGACGAAGGCCAACTAGGAGACGATTTCTCCTATATCATTCGAATAGCAGACAGCGATATTGACGGCTTAAAGCAGGTTAAGCAAGGCCTAACTTCAATCAGAGGAATTGGGGAAAGAAGTGCTGAGCAGATCTGCAAAATAGCTGGTGTCGACGGGAGTAAACTCTCCGGGCATCTAGAAGACGGTGAACAAGACAAGCTTAGAACAGCGATCGATGAGTTTGCTACGATGGTCCCGTGGTGGATGGTTAACAGACAGCGAGATCTAACCACCAACGAAGACGCTCATCTGGTATCCATGGATGTCAGGCTGACCAAGGACGACGATGTTGCCCGTCTTGCAGCGACTAAAAGTTACAGAGGAATCCGTCATCGAAGTGGTCACAAACTGAGAGGTCAGCGCCTCCGTTCGAACGGAAGGCGCGGCGCCACACTCGGTGTTGAGAGGAAGAAGTGAGGTGTTGAAGAATGGGCCATCCTAAATTTGCACGTCCAAAAACTGACCGCCCGACCCATCCCTGGAAAGAGGCTCGTATAGAAGAAGAGCATCGACTCAAGGAGCAATTCGGCCTGAAAAAAGTCGGAGGAATGAGAGAGATATGGAGAGAGAAATCTGCTCTTCGTCGACATCGTAATCAAGCCATGAAATTGATTGGTAGAGTAGATTCGAGCGAAGGGCACTTCGCAAGAGAGAAGGGGGATCTTCTTCGCTCACTTCACAACAAGGGACTGCTTCACGAGGAGTCCTCGTTGGACGATGTGCTTTCCATTACAGTGGAACAAATGCTCTCGAGAAGGCTGCAGTCGGTTGTCTACTTCAAGGGTCTGGCTCCTTCTATGCGCTCTGCTAGGACCCTAATCGTTCACGGACACATCTCTATTGGCGATCAAAGAATGACTGTCCCCGGTTACAAGATTCTTCGAAGTGAGGAAGAAGAGCTCGGATACTCTCCGGGTTCTCCCTACATCGACCCGCAACATGCATTCCGGAGGGAGATGGAAGAGCGCAGGATGCCTGGATCGACGAATGACGAAGAGGAAGCAAGCAACGATGCGGAAGAAGAATTCGTGGAGCAGGTGAAGGCAGATGCTGAATCGGCCCCTACCATCGAGGATACCATTCCTAAGGAGGGAGAATGATGGGTAGGAAAGCGGTTCTCCACATATTCACGACATACAACAACGTGCTCATGACTGCAACTGACCTTACCGGTGCTGAAACTATAGGAAAGGTATCTGGAGGCATGATTACCAAAAAAGGGAGTGACAAGAGCAGTCAATTTGCCGCCATGAGATCGGCTGAGAGGATGGCTGAGCTTCTTTTTGAGAAAGAATTCGACCAAGTCATAGTGAAGTACAGAGGTGCAGGGGGCAATAGATCTCCGAACGCACCCGGCGCAACAGCCGCGATACGAGCACTGACCCGTGCGGGCGTTCAAGTGGCGAGAATCGAGGATGTGACTCCAATCCCAACAGATGGGACCAAGAAGAAGGGGGGACGACGTGGTCGTCGAGTATGAGGTGATAGTATGGTATCTGTAGAAATTATTTCCGAGGAAGACGATCAGATTAGCGTCCTCTTCAAAGACGCTGATCGCGCACTCTTGAATGCAGTAAGGCGAAATCTAATGGCACATATTCCTAAGATGGCCGTAGACAGCGTTAGGTTCCAGATGGGAACATATGATCAGTGCTCCAAGTGTGGTCATCTCAATCCGGCAGGCGTCGCTCGGCGCTCAGCAGGGGGAACGGGGTGTTCCAAGTGCGATGCACTTTTCGAGAAGGAAGGGGAGGACTACGTTGTATGGGAGACAAACAGTGCGATTCCAGACGAGATGATAGCCCAGAGAATGGCGATGATTCCAATCCCAACGGATATGGGGGCTTACACATCTGAGGATGAATGTCCGGATTGTAAAGATCTGGTAGAGGAAGACAGGGGTTGCCCAACGTGCAACATGATCTACACGCTTCGCGCGTTTGGATCCAAGGAAGGAAGCACAATCACAGCTGGCGATCTTGTTTTCCTGGGAGATGATTCGGGAAGCATTCCCGAGAAGTATCGAGATATACCGATAACAAGGCTCTACGAGGGTCAGATGATGGAATTCTGGGCTACTGCGAAGATAGGTTACGGCAAGGATCATGCAAAATGGTCTACTGTTGCAGGGGTGTCTTTCTTCCCAAGGCAGGTAGGAGTAATCAATAACGCGAAAAAGGCCAAAACTCTCTTTGACATGGGACTTAGAGTGTCTAAGAAGGACTTCAAAGATGGTAGGCTTGAGGACATATCCAAGGTATTGGATCTGAAAAAAGATCTTCACAATGTCGGAGCCGGGACTGGAATGAGAGACTCGTTCGCTGACGCTATAGGACTTGAAGATGTAGAGGGTGAATTCATCATGAGTTTCGAAACTGATGCGTCAATGAGCCCCGGAGATGCGTTAAATGCGTCCTTTGCTAAACTCTCTGAGCGTTTCAGTGCAATCAAGGACGATATTGAACACGTTCTCTGATGGGTTACCTAATCCCTTCAAGGACTGATGCCCAGTGGGGGTCGAAATGAAGGTCCCCGCGATTGGGCATGCCTCCTGTGGCGGGCATGTCACACTATTGTTCACTGTGGAAGACAGTGCTCCAGAAGCATACCTGCAAGGCAGCAGGGGTGCTGGGATATGCCTCGATACCGGCTGCGATGTTGCAGTCAAAGGGTCATCTGGGGATTGGGGGCTTGATATCCGTTTCGAAGGGCACCACGGAGATACTGGCCTGGTCCGAGAAATTGTCGAGATCGTCGCAGATGACTTGCCGCTGATCAAACAAAAACACTGGACGCTGGTTATTCGTAATCGTCTACCTCCTTCACAGGGATTCGGAATGTCGGCTGCATTGGCTGTCGCAACTTCAAGGGCTATTCAACGTGCGATGGGGGAAGAATACGAGATTTCCCTTAGGCGGTCAATGTTACATGCGCATGTATGCGAAAGGAAGACCTCTTCAGGGTTGGGAGATGTATTGGGAATTTCAGCAGGTGGGATTGAGATTCGGACTTCACCGGGATCTCCGTTCTCGGGAGGAGATCTGCAAAGTGGGCCAGGAATCTCAAGGGGTTGGTCAAACGAAATGGAGGTTATTCTCATTTGGCCTGATCAAAAGGGACATCATACCAGCGAGTACATCGATGATCCTCTCTGGAAGGAGAAAATCACCCAATCAGGAGATAGATTGCTCTCCACGCTTGAAGGAAGATGGGGAGAAGACTCCTGGATTGATTTGATATCGTGTGCACGGTCTTTTGTAGAAGAAAGTGGCCTATTGGATGATAGTAGTCGGATGGACCTACTCAAGATGGTGGAGGATTCAATCACAAAAAGCGATCAAGACGCGGTGGCTTCGCTGTGTCTTCTTGGTAGAAGCATAATCGTGACCAAGAAGAGATTGGAAAGTGAGGTTGACTTCGACGCCGTTATGCTTGAGATTCGGAATAAAGGGCTTGAATGCATGAAGGTGGGAATAAGTGATGCGGAATCACATCTATGATCTATTATTCTCGTGAAAAGCTTCTAAATCGGAAAGATCCAACGGCGAGGAGTCAAGCAGAACTGCTCCTTTTAGATCGAGCGCTTCACAAAACCCATGTCGGTATACGATTGCACCTTGGCCATATTCTGAAACATAGCGATCGACCTGCTTCTGGGTTTTCTTCCGGGGGAATTTCAATGCGGCGCCGAAGAAATGCTTAGCATCTATCCATGCACATGGAATTCCATTTATCCTAACATCGTCAAGGAGAAGGAGGTCTGGCGTGATGACTGCTCTTCCCTCACTTCTCTTCTGCTCGACCTCGAGATCTTCTTGTTTTCTGAAACGTACGCCGATTGAGGAAAAGTACGAACATAGAATGTGCTCGAAAACCTCAGCTGCGGTCTGCGTCTCGGATTGATTGACTGAGCTGACTCGATCTGCTTCCTCCGCGAGTTGGAATTGTTCGAAGTCACGTTCTTTGAGCCTAGATTTCGGAGATTTTAGAGACTCTTTGATCCTATTCTTAGACCATCCACGTCCAGTAAGAATGGCCCTGAAAGTATTGACGGGGGGAGCATCGAAGCGCTTTGAGAGAGATATTACTGAATCTCCACTTTCATACCTTCTTCGGAGTTCATTAGAACGTCTCATTAAACGCCCATGCGAATAGACGCTTTTCTCCTGATTCAACGCGGCCCTGAGTGAGAGTGCCTGCTCCAAAGTGATATCTAAATCAGAAATCTGTTTTGAAATCTCATCAACCCTCTCTTGGGGAAGGAATCCGAATTCCCCCGGACGGCTGACAATATCGCCTGTCTTTCTTTGGACTGCCTTAGCCACTGCATTGACGGGCCAGTTGATCTCTATCTTCTGAGGAGGTGGGTCGATGCTCTCCGGGATGCCCATTGGGAGGGGGGAAATTACGAATCTCTCAAGTGCTCTCTGGACCGCTTCAGAGTTCTGTTCACCTTGGGCCTTGGCCTTTCGTGGTCTTCTCTGAGAGCGGCTTCGCCTCCGTGGCCCGCCGTCTTCCTTATCGTTCAACGGTCATCCGTGTGGTCACCCTGACATGAACCCAGCGTACGATACGGATCATTGGAATGTGCGGAATCTTCGTTTCGCATAAGCATCATAGACAGCGTCTCGGATGAATCTAGGGATAAGAAGGCCGATTGAGGCCATGGGCCATGGGAACCTCAGTTGCCTGACAATCTGAAGTGCTGCAGTCGATTTTGCCGTCCACTTACCTTCATCATCGACGAAAAACACCGAGTCGACATCGCTCAGTTCAAGGGGGCGCTTTTCGATTACGGCCTTTCCGTCAGGGGTTTCTTGGCCTAGAAGGGAAAGGGTTCCCTTGGAGCGTTTCTCGATGAATCGGGCCCATGCAGTGCAGGACTCGCAGAAATCATCGTAAAGCACTATTGCCATTTCGCTAACCTCACAAAAAGGCGATACCGGGTTCAAGGGGTTGTGCAAACTTCGCTTTTCCACCGGCATCTTCCCCTGTGCCTGCCTCGTACACTTCGATATTTTCTATCCCAAGAGTCGCAGCTATGAACTGCGATCTTGATTCGAGAATTGCTCTCTCATTTGCTCCGCTTCTGATTAATGTCGCCTCCTCAGCGGTCCAAGTCTGCACTTTTCCACGTCTCTTTTTTGAACCCGTGGTGATTGATGACCAAAACTGTATGACTGCGCCTTTGTCGCTTGAATTGGCGAATGACTGGTGCTTCTTGATGAATGACATTCCTTCTCTGACAAAATCGAAGCTTGAGTCTTTGAGTTCGATGGCCTCCTTAGCGAGATCTGCAGACCATTCAGGAGCGGTCTGTATGACGATCCGGTTGATCGGTTTCTCTGAATGCTTCTGGGCGAGGGGCAGCAGGGTCCTTGCCGTGTCGATGACGTCTCGAAGATATGCCTCCTCGGCGAGTGTCACCGAATCGTTCTCATGGGCTTGGTCTTGGGTTAGCACGGTATTGGCAAGCATTTGCTTGCCACCTATCTTGGTCCAGAGCTCCTCTGCAATATGCGGCGTGGCAGGTGCGATCATATGGGCCCACTTTGACAGATATTCAATCGCTGAATCTCTATTTCGGCCTCCTCTCCTGACATACCACTGCCAATCGGATAGCATCTCGAAATGGCTGATCATTACCCCCTCTCTCAGGCTGACAGCCTGCATACAATCGATCCATCGGGCTAGATTTGCTCTACCTCTTGCTCTGAGCCATTCATCAATCTGATTCTGGTCGCTATCCATTGTGGATACTGATGAGAAGGCGTCTATGATCGAGAGGATATGCCTATGGTTGGACTCTATGGCTGTGTCTGACCACTCCATTCCTGCCTCGGGATTGGCGCCGAACAAGATGAACAGTCGAACTGTATCCGCGCCGTACCTCTCGACCATGTCTCCTGGACTGACGGTGTTTCCAAGCGACTTGCTCATCTTGGCGGATCTCGAGCCAAGTATGGACCCGCAAGTTGGGCACTCTTTTCCTTCGAGTTCAACATGAAACTCGGCATTGCAATCAGAGCAATATGGCGCGGGTGCATTCAACATGCCCTGACACACTAGACGGCCGAAAGGCTCGCCGACCGAGTTCATGTCCATGTCCCTGGTAGCCTTGGTGAAGAATCGAGCATAGAGCAGATGCATCACTGCATGTTCGATACCACCGATGTAGAGGTCTACCCCTCCCTCCATCCAATAGTCGACAAATTCTCTGGAGAATGGTGATTCGCTATTATTGGCATCGCAAAATCTCATGAAATACCACGATGAGTCGTAGAAAGTATCCATCGTATCTGTCTCACGCGATGCTGCACTGCCGCAAGAAGGACAAGTCACGTTGGTGAATCCATCGTGGCTTGAGAGCGGGTTGCCACTTTGATCTTCTGTGAAAGTCACATCCAAGGGCAGTTCCACGGGAAGGTCCTCTCGGGGCACCTGTACGATACCGCATGAATCGCAATGTATCATGGGAATCGGAGTGCCCCAGAAACGCTGTCTGCTCAACAGCCAGTCCCTGAGACGATACTGAGTCGTGCCCAGTCCGGTGTTCTCGGACTCGAGTGCGTCAATAACGGCTGATTTGGCATCGTCGCCAGATAGACCGTCGAATTCTGGGCGGGCGGAATTGACCATTGGTCCGTAGTCGGTGAATGCCTGCTCAAGGGGGTGGTTTGGATCGTCGCCGGGTTTCTCTACGAGGACCCTTCTGATTTCAAGATCGTATGTCTTGGCGAAATCGAAATCGCGCTGATCATGGCCAGGGACTGCCATCACGGCTCCTGTCCCGTATCCCGCAACTACGAAATTGCCGGCGTATACCGGTATTCGATCGCCGCTCAGTGGATTGATTGCATGCTGACCGAGGAATACTCCCTTCTTTTCCTTCAGGAGGTTGATTCTCTCGAATTCGGAAAGCCTGGCGCACTCGTCCCTAAGATTTCTCCAACCCTCCTCCCACTCAGTGCCTCTGCACAGATCCTCGCAAAGAGGATGCTCGGGAGAAAGCGTTAGGAACGTAACTCCGAATATTGTGTCTGGGCGTGTTGTGAAACAGGAGATTTCCGCACCGGATTTCTCGGTGTTAAATTTGATCTCTGCTCCTCTGGAACGGCCTATCCAGTTCCTCTGCATAGCCTTGACGTTTTCAGGGAATTCGATTTCGTCCAATGAATCCAGTAACTCATCAGAGTAGTCGGTCATCTTGAGGAACCACTGAGCCATGTCGCGCTGTACCACATCGAGTCCGCATCTCCAGCAGCGGTTGTTCTTCACCTGCTCGTTGGCTAGCACGGTATCACAGTCTACGCACCAGTTCACAGGTGCTGAGCGGCGTTCGACGAGTCCGCGGTCATACAGATCCAGGAACATCTCCTGGTTCCATCGATAGTAATCGACATCTGAAGTTGCTAAACGGCGTCTCCAGTCATACGAGTAGCCCATTCTTCGCTGATCTTCCTGTATGCTTGAGATGTTGCGGTCGGTGACTGTTGCCGGGTGTCCTCTCTCCTTCTTGGCGGCGTTCTCTGCCGGCATACCGAAGGAGTCGTAACCCATCGGGTAGAGAACGTTCTTCCCCATGAGGCGATGGAATCTGGCCATTGCATCGCCGATTGAATAGTTGCGCACGTGACCCATATGCATACGGCCGGAGGGGTAGGGGAACATCTCGAGGCAGTAGAACTTGGGCTTGGAGTGATCCACATCTGCGTGGAAGGCATTCGCACGCTCCCACTCGTCCTGCCACCGAAGCTCGATCTCGGCGTGGTCGTACCTCATGCGGGGGGTCCTCCGACTCCCCGGTCGCAGGTCACCTCTTTGAGGTGCCGTAGGTACGAGGGGGTCATGCTCGGGGAAGGCGAGTTCGACAAGAGGGTGTCCGAAGACGGAATTGAGGTGTGGGTCACCATGATGGGGCCGTACCTGAACATGAACACCGCCTTCATCGATCGCAGTGCGGGAATAGTGGCGATAGTGGATCCCTTCGACGCGTCTGAATGGGGCTCTGCCCTGTCAGAGGAAGGTCTCAGCCCCACGCACCTCCTCTACACGCACACGCACCGGGACCACGCTGCAGGGTACCCGGGCATGATCGCGCTGTATCCCGAGCTGGAGGTCTGGGGGCATGTGGACGC
>DAVB01000004.1 GCA_002505455.1 Euryarchaeota archaeon UBA52
TGAGCGACTCCTCTCCTCTGCCATGTGTATTTTCCAGTACTCTATTTGTTCCGATATGACCATTTTCTCATAGCATTCACCGCAGAGCTCCAACTTCGAACCCAGTCCCATATATTCGGTTCCGTCCGTTCTGGTCAAAGTCAGGTTACTGTGATAGAGATTGGTCTCGGCTTTCTCCAGGCAATATTCGCAAACCCCAGAGACAGAAGATTTCATGTTTATTGCACAGTCACAACTCATTTAGTAATTTGTAGTCTTCTAAATCACAAAAAGTAGTACGCGATATTAGCTATCAAAATCAACAACGTGAAAGAGACGCTCAGTCTGTGGAGGATATCGAAACGTCGCTGGTTACCCTCGTCCGTGGCCTTGTTGGTAGCGGGTATCATTAGGTAACAAATAGATGATAGAAAGAAAGTGAGTCCCGTGATAACATAGCGATGAGTGGCAGTGTCCCCACCCAGATAAAGTACCAGTGTCCCCAAAAGACCAACAATTGCGAGGGAAGCGAAAAATTTCGGCCAAAGACTCCTGATAGAGCGACCAAAGTCTTCGATTTCCAAGGTTCTGAAAAGTCCCGGAGCAACGATAGCGGTCTGAAGTAAAATCATCCCAACTGCCATTCCCGGAAAATACGAAATCATTCAACCACCCAAATTCTACTTTTTCTTAGGCCTTTGCTTGCCATATGGTTGCCATGCCCGGGAATATGACCTTTGAAGAAACGTCTTTGAATCCAACTTCCTCAAGCATCTTGACATAATCCCTAGTTGTCCCAAAGTGCACGTAGGTTTTCGTCAGCCATTTCCAAGGATGATCTTGAACTCCACAGACCCATCTTGCATAGGACCCTACCCATATTTGCATGTACATTTTTCCAAGCCATCCATGCAATCGATTGATTTTCGCTGGATCCACAATAACAATCGAACCACCTGGTTTCAGAACGCGAAGGGCCTCTGAGAGACCCTTGCGCTTGTCATACCAGTCTCTGAAGGAGAAGAGGGAACAAACGCCGTCGAAGGTCGAATCATCAAATGGGAGAGCCTCGGCTTCACCTTTGACAAAAGATGCCTCGGAATCGCCCCTACCCCTTCTTTTTGAATTCACACGAGGCTCAGCCGCTGCGATCATCGAGGGTATGGGATCGAGACAAACCAAGTCTCGGCCTTCGACAATTTCAGCAAAGGACCCAGGCCCAGAACCAATTTCCAATATTTTTCCTTCCTTGGGCAGACGATCGGCCACCATTCTCCTCCATCTACTAACTTGGCCAACAGTGGCAAAACGATTGATTCGATCGTACACCGGGATGGTTGCCTCGAGATTATTTTGAAGCTCGTTCCAGTCAACTTCCCCCATACCCTCCGTGTCCATATGGCTTGCTGAAGATGGGGGGTATTTGGCACATTGTGAAACTATTAACGCCAACATGACTTATGCGACGTATTGGTCAACATGATATACCCCCTTTCGATGGGTCCGCACGAATAGGCGGTTATCATGAGCAAGAATGAGGTTCTCAAAGCCATAAGAGAAGCAGAATTAGAAGCTCAAAATATCCTCGATGAAGCTGCTAAAGAAGCATCTTCAATCGTCTCAACAGCGAGGAGCGACGCTTCTGAGATCGTAGCAAAAGGACGAGTGCAGTCAGAAGCCGGAGCACAAGACCTAATCTCCACAGCTCGAAAAGAAGCCGAGAAGAAAGCCCAGAAAACGAGGAAGTCCGGGCAAAAAGACCTTGACAAGATTCGCTCAGAAGGAGAAGCGAATAGAAAAACTGCCGTAGACGCAATAATCAACTCTTTCGTCGAATAATTATCTCTATCCTGGTGGCCGAAAAGATGTCTGGCGAGTACACCAACAAGAAAGTTGGCCGACTCATCGCCGCAGGCTCTAGATCCTCCATCGACGACGTTGTCAGTATCGTCTCAAGATTGAAGGCAATACACATCAATGAGTATGCGGATGATCAAGAGGGGTTTAGCCTTGGATCGCCATCCTCCCGCAATGATGCCCTTGGAAGGCAGGTATCCGCATACAGGTCGATCGTCATGCAAACAGGTGCAAGCGGACCTTCAGACACAGTTCCGCTCGATGAGGCAAGGAATATCGTTGATGACGATTTTTACTCATCAGTCCAGCAAGTGATGGATTCATTCTCAAGAATCGATCAAATTGAAGATCAGATCAACTCAATTGAAGCGAATACCGAGATTCTAAGGACTTTGGAACCCCTCCATATAGACCTCCATCTGCTAGGGGGATATACTTCTATTGCCTCTTTTGTCGGAACATGTTCCACTCCTTCGGCAATCTCCGAGATGAACCTTCCAGATGATGCCTACGCAGAGGTTGTGGATAATGTCGTGGCAGTCTTTTGTGCTAAGCAGCATGAAGCAATGATGTCCTCGATCTTAGAGTCAGCAGGCTTCCAGGCAATTGAGGTCCCCGAGGGCGAGGGAAGCATACCTTCGATGATACAGGCTGCTGATATTGAACGCTCTGAGTTGGATGGAGAAAGACAAGAAATCCAATCCAAGATAAGTGCATGGACTGAAGATAACGGTGCAGAACTATGTGTCGGCCTCGAACTTCTGGAACTCGACTTCTCAGAGTCTGAGGCACCAGTGAAGATAGCCGTCACAGATCATACTTTCGTGATAGATGGCTGGATTACCGATGACAGGTCGGAGGAAGTCATAGATGCACTCAGCCCCTACTGCACCTACACGGAGTATGAGGCGGTCCGTCCGACGGTCTTCCACCACGACCACGATGATCACAATTCATCCGAGCCAAAACCCCCTGTAGCGTTTGGCGATCACCGAGCATCTGCCCCGATGGAACTACTCACAGATGCGATAGGAAGGTCCGATTATGGGAGGATGGATCCCACTGTCTTCATGCTTTTCTCATACCCACTCTTCTTCGGTTTGATGCTTGGGGACATGGCCTACGGCCTGCTCACCATATCTCTTGGACTATTCATCAGGAGATCATTCCCGAGTGATAAAACAGACCAGCTAATGAGATACTTCGGCATGCTGCTTATCTACATTGGAACAGCAACGGTATTCTTCGGATACATGTATGGAGAATTCGCAGGCTTTGAGTTCTTGCCGCACATAGAGTCACAGTATACCACTGAGGCAGCATGTAAGTACACATGGACACATGATGCATGTTTCAAGGATGCATATGATGTTCCCTCGTGGGTCTCGTGGATGACCGCTCTTTACCCCAATGGCGGTAAAATTCACTACGTTCTCGAGTTGCCCTACAGCCTAACCTTCGCATTCCCGTTCCACCGTGTATCATCGGATCTGATGAATTTGATTGTCATCGCAATATATCTCGGAATATTCCACCTCATGGTCGGCTTCATTCTCGGTGCCATAGACGAGGTAAGGGTCGGACATGGCTGGCAAGGAGCACTCTACGGCAAGGTGTCGTGGATGATAATAATGGTCGGAGGCTTCCTTTTCTGCTACGATTTCTACAGGGAAGACTCGATCAATACTCCTGGATTGGCTCTTATTTCAGTCGGTTTGATTCTGTTGGTCGTACACTTGATGCATGAGGGAATGCCACTTGCAATATCCATGTTGCTGGCCCCAATAGAGGCCATCGGTTTACTTTCATCCACTCTGTCTTACATTCGGCTATTCGCAGTAGGGATCGTGGGCGTGAAGATTGCTTACGCTGGCAATGACATGCTCTACTCTGCAGCGATAGAAAATTTCGCAGATGGGGGTCTCGGAATCCTGATAGGGATCGTCGCTCTAATTGGCTGGTTCGGTGTCCAGATGTTTGCATGGGTCTTGGGCCTCGTCAGTCCCAACATCCATGCAGTCAGGTTACACTTCGTTGAATGGATGAAGCAATTCTATATGGCCGATGGCGATCCCTTCGAACCGTTCGGTTTCGAAGAAAGATACATTGAGGTTGATAAGACAACATGATATTCCTGCAAAGCATGGAAAAAAGGAGGAAAAGAAAATGAAGAAAAATATGATGAAAGGAACAAGCGCTCTGATGGTATTAACCTCGATTGCAATGATTGCCTCGGTGGTTTCCGCCCAGGAAACTACGTCCTACAACTGGGACGCTGCCAAGTTGGGAGCTGGAATAGCTCTCGGACTTTGTGGAATTGGGACTGGTATGAGCCAGAGCCAGATCGGAGCCGCAGCAGTAGGAATGGTCGCTGAAGGCGGCAACTTCGGCAGAGCCCTTCTGTTCACTGTTCTACCAGAGACAATCGTACTCTTCGGACTACTAGCGTTCTTCCTCTGAGCTTCTAGCTTAGATGGATAAGAATACGCAAATGAGGATGTACCATGTCTCTTGAAGCGCTTTCAAGTCAAATTGAGGCTGAAGCTAAAGCAGAGGCTAAAGCGATTATCAAGGCCGCCAAAGATCAGGCTAAGACAATACGCGCTGAAGCAGAGGCTGAGGCCGAGAATCATGTGAAACAGGCTCTTTCTAGGGCTGAAAAAGATGCTGAGCAAATATCAATAGAGGTAGTTGCGAGTGTTAGACAGCAGAATCAGAATGCGGGCCTAATAGCCCGACGAGCCGTTCTCGACGATACATACAAAGCTGCCAGAGAAGCCGTTTCCGCATCTAAAATGAAAGGTAGAAATGCACTGATCAAGACTCTAGTCAAGGAAGCAAAATCTGAAGGGACCAAAGATATGATCCTACATCCCGTCGAAGTTGATAGATCGGCAATTGAGAAGGAGAAGTCTGGATTCAAGATGGGAGATTCGATAGAAGGGCTCGGAGGATTCACTCTGGAGTCTTCGGATGGATCGATATTGCTAGACTATCGATTCGATGGTAAATTAGACGCTGCTTGGAAGAAGTCTCTTTCAGAAGTAAATAAGATTCTATTTGGATAGAGGGGGGAATTGGAATGGCACAATCGGTTGGAAAGGCAAATTATTCAGCTTCTTCAGCCCGTGCCAAATCAAGGAAGTCCGCACTAATCGACCAAGTTAGGATGAAACAGCTTTTGCAACAGGATGTCAATGCAATCTCAGCCAGTATCGCAGATTCAGGCTACAGGGCGGATTTGGATCTTTACGCATCTCGCTTGAAAGGCGCTGAACTCGTCGAAGCCGCTTTGTCTCACAATCTAGATCGTGATTTGGCAGAAGTCCTCCATTTCTGCACCGGATCAGTTCGAGATCAGGTTGCGATCTACGCATTGCGCTTCGAATTCGCCAATGCCAAGACTGTGTTGAGAGCAATTCACAGCGGAGCAGATCATGAAGTGCTTCGCACGGAGATACTCCCTGAAGAGAATTCCAGCAATCGTAAATGGCTCGATATGGCTACCAGATCGAAGACCCTTGCTGAGGCAATCACCCTGATGGGTTCCTCGCCATGGGGCAAGACTCTGTCTAAATTACCAGAGGGGTCCACACTTCAGGAAATGGAAGACGCACTCGATCGCGCGTATTACGCAGATGCCCTCAAAGCCGTCTCACTGCCCGGTTCAGATTTCACCCTGATGCGATATCTTAGATCGGAGATTGATCATAAGAATGTAATCAATATTCTCAGATCAATAAGACAAGGCATCGATCAAGAGAATATCATTCAAATCATGATACCCGGTGGTCGCTCAATATCGAAGGATGCACTCAGGGCAATGGCTCGTGAGGCTACTGGATCAGGAGTCGTCGAGACGCTTACAAAGAGATCTACAGGATTTGACTCAGAAGGGTTGATGGAAGCAATTGAAGCATCAGAAGGCGGTTCGCTTGATCCTGTAATACAGCTACTTGCAAAGAAGCGAGACGCTCTTCTATACAGCATGTCCCACAGAAGCCCCGTATCAGTTCTTCCAGTAGTTCATTACATCGAAAGCAAGACCCATGAGGTCCAGAACCTCCGTTTACTCGTTAGAGGGAAGGCGGCCGGACTCTCAAACGAGGTTATTGAGGAGCATATGAGGTGATTAAATGGAGATCGTAGTAGTAGGGTCACATGAATTCACACTTGGATTTCAACTGGCAGGCGTAACCCGCCTGTATCATCCTTCATCGGAGAAAGAGATGTCATCGACCATCAAGGATCTCTTGGAGGACTCGTCCGTCGGCATAATTGTCATGGATAACGCAGATCTCGCCCAACTTTCGGATCGTCTCCGAGAGCAGATCGCGGAAAGCATAACGCCAACCGTTTTGGGCATCGGGACTCAGGAGGATAACACCCTTCGTGAGTCAATCAAGTCGGCGCTAGGCGTCGACCTATGGAAGTAAATAACAACGGAAGTGAAGAAATGAGTAAAAATGAAGGAGTCATCTATCGAATATCTGGACCTGTCGTTACAGCGACCGGAATTGAAGCAAGAATGTACGAGGTGGTCCGTGTTGGCCATGAGAAACTAATGGGAGAGGTCATTGAGATACATGGCGAGCAGTCCGTCATACAGGTTTACGAAGACACATCGGGAATACGTCCAGGTGAACCTGTCCTGAGCACAGGACAGACCCTGTCCGTTCAGTTAGGGCCAGGGCTACTCACCCAAATCTATGACGGCATACAGAGACCCCTTCAGACTCTTGAAGAGGTCATGGGTGTCTTCATCACTCGTGGCGTGGATGCTGATGGGCTCGATCTGAAAAAGAAGTGGGATTTTGTTGCAACAGCATCTGTTGGTGATGATGTCACTGGGGGCCAGGTAATTGGAACCGTCCAAGAGACAGATACAATCACTCACAAGATCATGGTGCCCCCAAAAGCATCTGGAAAAATAAAGTCCATCAAGTCGGGAGAATTCAATGTCACTCAGACGGTTTGTAAACTCGATGACGGAACTGAAATCCAAATGATGCAAGAGTGGCCAGTACGTCACCCTCGCCCCTTTTCGCAGAAGTACGCTCCCGACACACCTTTGGTCACGGGCATGAGGATACTCGATTTCCTATTCCCTCTCGCCAAGGGCGGGGCAGCGGGGATACCAGGCCCCTTCGGCTCAGGCAAGACAGTTACACAACAATCACTCGCAAAGTACTCGGATGCCCAACTTGTCGTCTACATCGGTTGTGGTGAGAGAGGCAATGAGATGACCGAGGTTCTAGATGAGTTCCCTCACCTTATTGACCCTAACACTGGAAAGCCTCTGATGAACAGAACAGTCATGATCGCAAACACCTCGAACATGCCTGTGGCAGCGCGTGAAGCATCTGTCTACACGGGAATCACTATCGCAGAATACTTCCGAGATCAGGGATACGACGTTGCTCTGATGGCAGACTCCACTAGCCGGTGGGCAGAGGCCATGAGGGAGATATCCAGTCGCTTAGAGGAGATGCCCGGTGAAGAGGGATACCCAGCATATCTATCCAGTCGACTAGCAGAGTTCTACGAGCGTGCAGGACGTGTCGAGACTCTCAATGGCGAAGACGGCTCAGTCACTGTGATAGGCGCTGTTTCCCCTCCCGGCGGAGATATATCCGAACCTGTGAGCCAGGGAACCCTCAGGATTGTCAAGGTTTTCTGGGGACTCGATGCCGGTCTGGCAAGGCAGCGACATTTCCCCGCCATTAACTGGCTCAGCTCATATTCGCTATACCCGCAGAGCCTGAATCAGTGGTTCCGCGATAACATCGCAAGCGACTTCCCAGAAGTCAGGACCCAGATCAGCGCGCTTCTGAAGGTTGAAGCCGAGTTGCAGGAGATCGTGCAACTCGTAGGTTCAGACGCGCTCCCAATCGATCAACAACTGACGTTGGAAGTCGCTCGTATGATTCGCGAGTACTTCCTGCAGCAGAATGGTTTCGATCCAATCGATGCCTACAGTGGCGTACAACAGCAGTATGCCATGGCGCAGGCTATTCTAACATTCCAGGAAGAGGCAAAGAAGGCAATGGCCGCTGGGGCACGACTACAAGACGTTGTGAACGTACCAGCTCGTACTGAGCTAATGCGCGCCAGATTCGCTGAAGGTTACCTGGAGAAGATCGGCGGGCTCGTCGAGGCCATGGTGGTCGAAATCGCAGCAACTGCGGAGGCCAACTGAAGGAGGAATGATGAATGACAAGCAAGGAGTATAAGACAATCACAGACATCAAAGGACCGCTAGTCTTCCTGGAGAAGACTGAACCAGTGGCTTATGGAGAGATCGTGAGCATCCGTCTGAGTGACGGATCTCAGAAAAATGGCCAAGTTTTGGACACCTCGGATGATATGGTCGTGGTACAGGTCTTCGAAGGCACGGAAGCAATAGATCGTAAAGCGGGCGTGAAGTTCCTGGGGGATGTATTCAAGCTCCCAGTGAGCAAGGGCCTCGTAGGAAGAATCCTAGATGGAGCAGGACGCCCCCGTGACGGAGGCCCCGAAATAATCGCGGATGAGAATGCAGACATCATCGGCGCTGCAATAAACCCCTATTCTAGACAGTCACCGCACGATTTCATACAAACCGGGGTCAGCGCCATAGACTGTTGTACGACACTGGTAAGAGGCCAGAAATTACCTATTTTCAGTGCATCCGGACTCCCACACAATGACATAGCCCTGCAAATCGCACGACAGGCAAAACTCAGGGATAGCGATGAGGAATTCATTGTGGTTTTCTGTGCAATGGGCATCACGGCGGAAGAGTACAACTTCTTCAGATCAGATCTTGAGCGTACGGGTGCTCTAGAGAATGCTGCGTTATTCGTGAATCTTGCAGACGATCCTGCTGTTGAACGGCTGATCACCCCGCGCCTCGCACTCACTGCGGCCGAATACCTCGCATTCGAGCATGATTACCACGTTCTTGTCATATACACTGACATGACGAACTACTGCGATTCGCTGCGACAGATTGGAGCTGCTAGGGAAGAGGTCCCGGGCCGACGTGGATACCCGGGATACATGTACACGGATCTCGCTATGCTCTACGAGCGCGCAGGAATTGTGAAGGGGAAGAAGGGCAGCATAACCCAATTCCCCATTCTTACTATGCCAGGAGACGATATCACCCACCCTATACCGGATCTATCGGGATACATAACTGAGGGGCAAATCGTTATCTCAAGAGAACTCCACCAGGCGGGAATCTATCCTCCGATTAACGTTCTCCCGTCCCTATCCAGGCTGATGGGGTCCTGCATCGGTGAGAAGACCACGCGAGATGATCACAAGAAAGTCAGTGATCAGATGTACGCAGCATACGCACAAGGAAGAGAATTGAGGGGTCTCGTTGCGATCGTCGGCGAGGATGCACTTAACGAGAGAGACTTGCAACTTCTGAAGTTCGCAGATATCTTCGAGGACAAGTTCCTGAGGCAAGACAGGGATGAAGATCGAACCATCGACGAGACTCTGAATCTTTGTTGGGAACTCATGACGAATATCGATACAAAGTACCTCGTCAGACTCGATCAAGAACTCATCGAGAAGTACCATCCTGAAGAGAAGAAAGAATGAATTTGAGGGAAATAGGGCTTATTTGGAGGTGATGTTTTGGCTTTGGATATCAAACCAACTCGAAGTGAATTAATCAACCTCAAGCGACGTATCAAGCAGACTCAGAATGGGTATAAACTTCTCAAAATGAAGAGAGATGGACTCTTTCATGAGTTCAGAATGCTTCTTGCAGACATGATAAAAGCAAGAGAAGACCTTCTGGAGGCTTATAGGGCCGCTATCAAATCGATTAGCCTTGCAAGCAGCATAGAAGGCGCACTCCCCGTCAAAAGTACCGCCATTGCGATCGCCACTCGCCCCGAAGTTGAAGTTTCAAAGCGTAATATCATGGGCGTTGTCGTCCCAAGCGTAACCGGAGAGCATCTGACTTCAACGATTCAGGAACGTGGCATAGGACTCATCGGCGGATCAGCGTATATCGATGAAGCAGCAGACGCATATTCCAATCTAATCGAGAACATCGTAAAGGCTGCTGAGATGGAAGCAACTCTCAAGAAACTTCTTGCAGAAATAGAAGCTACGAAAAGAAGAGTCAACGCACTCGAATTCAAGGTAATCCCTGAAATGAAGGAAGCACAGACATTTATCCAACTAAGACTCGAAGAAATGGAGCGCGAAGAGACATTCCGCCTAAAGAGATTCAAGAACAAATAGATCGATCCCGACCTCCATCTGAACAAGTCATTGAAATGACTCCCCGGGGTGACATTCCCGGAGAGATACACTTGGCAGGGCAGAATACCATCACCATTCACCGTAGAGAATGGTCTCGTTCTGAACTAATCGAGCGTATAGCATCCCGCTTTTTCATCATCGGCGATGAATCAATCAGTCGTTATTCCTGGATAGTCGAAGCTAGGTCGGGTTACTCCAACGGAGATGCCATTTCAGGACTCAATGAAGAACTAGTCCAACTCGGATTAATTGGAACGATAAGTTCCATGGATCCCCCTACTCTAACAATTAGGGACAGATCCTATGGTTCAGATATACTGCCTTCATGGCAACTGGCCTCGATCTGGTTATTCTCAACAATAATGGCCATATTCGCAGGGAGCGCATGGTCAAGTAATGTTGGCATCTCTGGAAATACGTACGTCGCTTCTACGCTATACTACGCTTTACCGCTCATACTCACATTGGCATTCGCCAGCGAGTGTAAGCGAAGGATGAATCGAGATGCAGGAATTAGATCCGGCCAGATAATACCGCTCGCCATTCCTCAAATTTCACCAATATGGTGGCCTTTCGGAATCTTCGGACTCTTTGGTCAGAAGAGTTCCGAACACACGCCTGTCCCCGATAGAAGGACACTCGCTAAAATTGAGATAACGATTCCTGCTATCCTATTCACAGTGGGCCAGCCTCTAATTCTGGCAGGGATACTCCTCACCCCCTCCTCTCCTCCGGAGGGTCTCGCATCTGCTCCATTGGTATTCCATGGCAGCGTCATACCAAATCTAATCGCACCACTATTAATCGAATCAGATGTCGGAATTAGGCTTCAGTGGATTCACCCCCTGGGTCTTGCAGGATTGTCTTTGAGCGTCCTTGGATGGTTGCTATTGCTTCCGATCCCGGGCCTTCCAGGGGACAGGATCCTTTCCGCAATAATGGGGAGCGATCGACACCTAGAGATATCTTCCCAGAATATGTTATTCGTAGCGTCTCTGGGCGCCTTGGTCCTCGTATTCGTTTCAAGCAACTTCGTACCATGGCTACTAATTGCGACAGTCGCCTGTATGCGGCGTTTTGGCAATGATCAGCTTAGACCCCCAGTCGTGATCAATTTGGCCGATGGATTCCCGAGAGAATCCCTCGAGAGATACGCTGCTGCAACAATTATCATACTTCTTCTTGGAGTTCCTGGGATGTCACCTGCGACTGAATTCGAACAGTGGTCGGAGGGATTAGACCCAACAGCATGGCCGTCAAGTATCGAGGTCAATGAAACACAAGAATTTGAAATTCCGCTTACCCCTATCGGAGCAATACCCTTGTCGGGGGAGATCGCGATTGAAATCGACGATCCCTCCGAATCAGGCTGGCAAGTCACGGATTCAGGTGGCACGCCGGTCGACGATATCAAATTCGAGAATGTCATTCAGAGCAACGAACAAAAGATATCGTTGAAGCTGGTATCCAGCCCGCCTGAGTCACATCTTGTACATCCAGCCAGAATCATCCTCACAATCGACGACGGCGTCACCATCAGACAGCATCCGATTCTTGTTACGATCCCGGGCGGAAGTGCGCCATTCTCGTCTTCGTGGTTGTTGGAAGGAAACTCTACATCTGCATGTATCGATATCGAGACATCCATTGGTGACCCGGGCATATGGTCAGTGGAACACCCATTCTGGCTATCGGATAACACTGAGATGGAACCAGGCGTTCGTAGCAGACATTGCATAGAACCTCTCCCAGGGGCCATAGAAGGTGCCGATAGGGACGACAGGGGGCGAGCAATGGCCCCAGAAATCACATTTACACCTGAAGGAGAAGATCAGGGGGATGCACGCTCATGGCAACTCCCGATAAAGGCGAGTGAATCCTGGCTAGGTCTACCAAGCGGCAATTGGAGTGTTCCGGATAGGATGCTGATCCCAAATGCCATGATCGCCCACGGAAGTCCTGATTTCGATCCCAGCTGTGTAAAAACATCCTCCATGGACACACATACAAATCTCGAAGGCCCCATAGACTGGAATATAGGGACGGCATCTTTGATACTCTCCGCGAATCCCACTTCAGTCAATCTAACAATTCCTTCCGAGGGTTGGGTGGTTGTGTGTGAAGGCCGCGATATTATCGAGGTTCTGAGGATAAAAGAGGGCTTAGATATCCAATCATCAGTTTCAGGAATGGGCATAGCCATCGATTCGGAGAAATTCTCCATCGAGAACAGGGAGAATATGACGGTTACAGTAAGTAGGGAATGGTCTGGGGATGTACCGTCTCTTGAGGTCTGGTATGTTGACGGTCCTGATTCGATACCTGCAAACCAATCCATAGAGATAACAGTTACCTTCGATAACAGTGGAGGCGCTTTCGGCTTCGCCTGGATCACGACTGATAGCAACGGAGTGGTCCTTCATCTCGCAGCCAGATGCCCATGGGGAGGATGTACCTGATGCGCATAGCCGTACTTGGTGTCGGATCAATAGGCGGACTAATCTTAGGGGCACTAAGCACGACAGATCATGTGCTAGTCGCTGTATCTAGAGCAGAAACAGCACTTCGACTCTCTGCTGAGGGATTGGTGCTGCATCATCACGATGGTCCAATCGAGATGATCCCACCAAGTAGATTTGAGGTAGTGGATACAACGATAGATGAAGAAGCATCCCAAGTATCCGACTCGATTGATATCGCAATAATATGCGGAAAGTCTGGAGATACTGAGCTACTCGGTCGGATTGCTCGTAATTTGCTCGTTCCGTCTGGCATGGTTCTGAGCCTACAGAATGGCCTAGGAAATGTCGAGAAATTGAACCGGATTATCGGTAAAGAAAGAGTGCTAGGGGGCTCAACTACTCATGGCGCTTGGAAAGACGAGTCTGGAGGGATACATTGGGCTGGTTTTGGAGATATAACTCTAGGATCCCTTGAGAGCAAGTCCCCCGGACAGATTGAAACATCACTGATTCAGGCATTCGAGCATGCCAATCTCAAACCATCGTGGTCCCCAGACCTCAACTCTTCGATATGGATGAAGGCGATTATCAATGTTGCAATAAATCCCATTTGTGCGATTGCAGGTCTGGAGAACGGGATGATAGAATCGGACCCGCATCTCCTTTCACTTTCTTTGGCAGCTGCATCCGAAGCAGCAACAGTTGCAAGAAGTAAGGGAGTTGATTTTCCCGATATTGATATTGAGAGCAGGGTAATCGAGGTGATAAGGTCAACATCGAACAATCGATGTTCCATGCTTCAGGATTTAATGTCCGGACGAAGAACAGAAATCGATTCACTCTGCGGTCGTATATCCGAAGAAGCCGAGATATCAGGAGTTCCAGTGCCTGTAAATTCGACACTCTACGCATTGGTGAAAGCAATCGAGACTGCGAATTCCGTATGAGACATCACTCCAAGTCAATGTTGTAATGTAGACCGACATTCTCTCTTCTTTTAATTGAAGATTCGATTATGAGTCCAGCACATATGATCAGATTCCGAAGCTCAACCAGCTCTCTGGTTGGAAGACTCCCTCTCCATATGTTTTCCAACTCATCTTCTAGATGTGACACCCTCCGCCTGGCTCTCATAAGTCTCGAATCGCTCTTAACAAGTCCAACATCGCGCGTCATCATATTCCTGAGGGCGAGTAAATCAGTTCCAAGAGGAGCATGCTCAATCAACTCAGACAGTCCCTCAGCCCTCCAATCTGGAATATGTTCGATCTTATTCACCTCAGGAGCGAACTCAGATACATGTTCTGAGCATCTTTCAGCAAAAACCACCGCTTCTAGAAGGCTATTCGAAGCGAGACGATTGGCGCCATGGAGCCCTGTGCAGGCTGTTTCTCCAATGGCATATAGGCCTGGAATAACTTCTCCATCTTTCAGGCTCCTGCCAAATCGATCGACAGATATCCCACCGACGAGATAGTGTGCAGCAGGGCGAACGGGTATCGGATCCGGCCCAAGGCTCAATCCCTGCTCTTCAAGACGTTCGCATATCGTCGGGAATGAGTCACGCAAAGAGTTCACGTCGAGATGTTCGGTTACCAACAGAACGTGCGATTCACCACTCATCTTCAGCTCCGCGTCAGTCGCTCTTGCTACCACATCCCTGGTCCCCAGACTGCCCATTGGAGAGTATTTCTTCATGTAGGACCAATCGGCGACCGATCCGCCTTCCTTACGCCATCTGATGTGATCTTCTACAGTCATCAAGACTGCTCCATGCCCCCTCATTGCTTCAGTAATCAGGAAAGGCCGTTCTTGACCTTCCAATGCCGTGGGGTGGAATTGTATGAATTCCATATCGCGAATATCAGCACCACATCTCGACGCCATCGCAACGCCATCGCCAGTTGCAATCGTGGGGTTTGTTGTTGAATTATACAGCATTCCGCAGCCTCCTGTGGCAAGTATTACCGCCGATCCGCGTATCGTCTCGACCAGACCATCCGACTTTAGACACCATATCCCGCAGACTCCTGATAATGGATCACCATGCTTTTTCTGAATTATGTCGATTGCCATCCAATCTTCCTTTATGACGAGCCCCATCATGCCTTTCTCGGACGTCGCCGCTTCCAACGCACCCTCGATCTCTGCACCTGTTCGGTCCTTAGCATGTAGAATTCTAGCCTCGGAGTGGCCACCTTCTCTTGCTTTGTGATACCCGTCAATCCCACTATCGAACCCCACGCCAAAAGATACGAGATCGGATATTCTGTGGGCGGCTTCACTTACGACCGAGCGAACCACTTCCTCGTCACAGAGGCCTTTTCCAGACGATATCGTATCTAGGACATGGGCTTCTATTGCTTTTTCATCATCCACATCCAGAACTGCAGCGATTCCACCCTGAGCCCAATTGGTCGAAGACGATGCGATCCTGCTCTTTGTTACTACTAGCACACTTAGCCCCCTCTGCGTACACCTCAGTGCAGTGAACAATCCGGCGATACCAGAGCCGACAATCACGACATCGAACTCAATGCCACGCATGCTCCCCATTGCTAATTGCAAGAGACCCACTGAATTGAACCTTGGCAGGGAAAAAAAAACGGTGATTACAATCAACCCCACTAATCGATATGCTGCGCCCTCGTTGATACTCAATGTTGATAATGCCGCCGAGAGCCGCTTCGTGTCTGAAGTGGTGGAAAAAACCGCTTTGTGGGGATTGGGAAATGCGATTAGTAAGGATAGACGTCCTCAACTTCAAGTCATTTGGAGGAGAAGTATCCATCCCATTCCAATCCGGATTCACTGCTATAACGGGCCCAAATGGTTCCGGTAAATCGAATTCCGGGGATGCCATACAATTCGTCCTGGGTACCAGATCGACAAAGGCACTCAGAGCCGAGAATCTCAAACAACTCATATTCAACGGGGGAAATAGTGGGAGAGCAGCTAAGCGAATGTCCGCCACTTTGACTTTTACCAATCCAAAATCATCTGATGGCTCTAGACAACTGAGGGTGGATTCTGACGAAGTAGCTTTCACTAGATCGGTCAGACTCACAGAAAGAGGCGATCCGAAATCCGAGTTCAGGATAAATAACGAAAAAACATCCTCTGGAGAATTCAGAAGAATTCTCAAAGAAGCAGGTCTCAGGGGAGACGGATACAATGTCGTACTACAAAATGATGTGACGACCCTTGCCACGATGACCGCCCATCGCCGCAGGGCCATTTTGGAAGACGTCGCAGGAGTAACCGCCTATGACGAAGACATACGGAAGGCATCCGCACAAAGAAAGCAAGTCGAAGGATCAATGGAGACAATAGACCTTTTCGAAGCTGATCAAAGGAAGCAACTCGAAAGCTTGGGCAAGGAGCGCGAGCAAGCGTTACGATTCAAGCATCTCAAAGACGAACTCGAACTCAATCGTGCAGCCTTATCCAAATGCAGATATCTTGCCAAAATACATGAATCCGATGCATTGAGATCCGAGCAAGAAGGATATAGAACACGATCACACGCACTCCTCGAAGAAGCGCGCCAGAGGGAGAAAGACCTACTTTCCCTGGAAGAGGAACTTGCCGAGGTAGGTCGGCAGATAGAGGAACTTTCAACGGGCGAAAATCGTGAAATCATAGATAAGATGAGAGCTCTTGAGGTAGAGATAGAGAGATCAAAGGACAGAATAAGTGATCTCGAAACATCTGTTGAAGAGGCACAGATCGACCTTGAGATTGATATCGATGAGATCAACCGCGTTCAGACTTCCATCGATGAACATGAAGCGTCAAAGGCCGAGGCCTCTGATGATATTCGAGATGCAGATGTTGAGATTGAGCAATATGAAGCCTCCATAAAAGAGGCGAAGAGCACTCTGGAAACAGGCAGCAAACTTCAGATGGACCTTAGCAGAGCACTTGGGAAGGCAAGCGATGCAGTGACCGCCGCACAAGATTCCCATTCGAATGCTACGCTAACTTCTGATCGGGCCAATCAATCTACGGCCATCGCCATGGAGGCAGTAGCCTCTCTCGAGGAGGAGTATGAGCAGGCTACTCTTCTCAGAGATGATTTGGAGATACATGGCGAAGACATGCAGATCGAGGCAGATAGAGACGATCCAGCTAAACTTGGCGAGGAATTGATGCGATTGAGAAAGATCGAGTCACAGCTGCGCGAGGATAGAGACAGGGCCGACTCAAGATACAGGGAGGCCGAGATGAGACTTGAGAAGGCAAGAGCCAGGTTAGATGCCCAGACACATGGTTCAGCAGCGGTCGCTGCAGCATTGACCAGACTTCGACAGGAGGGGTCTGTGAAGGGCATACTTGGCTCCATTGCAGAACTGGCATCTCCGAAAGATGACAATCATGCGGAGGGGATCGCACATGCACTTGGCGGAGGTATGCGGAGCATCGTGGTCGAAGACGATCAGGTCGCAGCAGATTGTATCTCTTGGCTCAAGAAAAATGGTGGCGGAAGAGCCACATTCTTGCCACTCAATCGACTGGGAAGGCAACGCCCTCAGGGCAGATCTCTGATGGTTGCCAGGAATCCAGGGGTAATCGGTTTTGTGCACGAACTCTTGAACTATCCTTCAGAAATCGAAAATGCCATCCATCTTGTAAGTAGGAGCACACTGCTTGTGGAGAATCTTGACGTTGCTCGGAGAAATATGGGCGGAGTCAGATTAGTCACTCTCGATGGATCCATAGTGGAAGGAAGCGGCGCCATGACAGGGGGGTCATCATCTCGAAACAGCCCTTCCTTCGGACCTTCCGACCCTTCTCTTTCACTCAGACCGTTAGAGGGTGCTGTGAATGAAGCAAGTTTAGTGAGGGCCACTGTGGAAGCTGCTCTCAGGGAAACTAGGGATTCAGTTCAGCAACTCACTGATAAAATTGCAGAATTTTCAGGCTCCGAGTCGGAGTCCCGTGTCAGGGAATGGAAGGCCGATCTGGATAGAGCAGAGGCCGATGTGAAGAACATCTCAAAGCGATTGGAAAGCGCGAGGTCCGAGTTAGAGCGATGTGAGGCGGCAAGAAGAGTGGCATCATCCGATCTTATCGCGGCGAAGGAACACCTCGAAGAAGCAGTAGACGCGCGGAAGGCAGCAAGTGAAGATCTCCTCAAGCAATCTCCAGACCACCTCTCAAGAACTCTTTCCGAGGCTGAGACTGAGAAAGGCAAGGCGCTAGTCAAAAGACAGCAGGCCATTGCAAAAGTAGAATCAGCCGACGTCAGCCTCGTCGTTCTAAAGGGTAGAATCACCGAACTCGAGAAAAAGAAAAACCGTCTCATTGAGCGATGCGAATCACAAAGAAAGGAGATAGAAGGAATCAATTCATCGGCAGCAAATGCTGGAATTGAACTCTCCGAGCTCCGATCCAGGGCAAAACACGCAAGCGAGGAACTCGGTATCCTCTCATCTAGGAGAGATTCAATCATCGAAGAGCGTTCACAAGCTCGTACCGAGGCTCAGAACAAACGATCCGAGAGGGAACGAATACAAGTCACAATTGACGCACTCAATCACGGCATCATGTCGGCTGAAAGCGCTGCAAGGGACCTGAAACAGGAACTTCTCGATCAGGAAATCGAAATCCCCCGCCCTGATGAAGAGATGCCAACCTTGGTCGAGGTTGAACGACTCATATCAAAGATTGAGAGGAAACTCGACGGTCTAGGCGATGTGAATATGCTGGCAATCGAACAGTATGATGAGACTGCAAATAGGATAGAGCAACTCATCGAAGACGGCTCCACACTTAGGAAGAGGCGCGATATGCTCGTTGATATCGTAGACAGACTCGAGGATGAAAGAAAGAGCAGGCTCCTCGCGGTCTTTGAGCACATCAGTGAGAATTTCTCGAGGGTATATGCTATCCTTCAACCAGGCGGCAATGGGAGATTGAGGCTTGAGAATCCAGAAAACCCCTTCGATGGCGGATTGGAGATGGACTGTGTCCCACCGGGTAAGAGTCAGAAAACACGAAGATCGCAACTCTCCGGCGGAGAGAAGTCCATGGCTGCACTAGCACTTGTTTTCTCGATCCAAGATTTTGAGCCAAGTACATTCTATTATTTCGATGAGGTGGACCAAAATCTAGATCCATTCAATTGTCAACGAATTGCAATGCTGTGCAGACGGCGAAGTGAGGCCGCTCAATTCATCATGGTCACGTTGAGGAAAGTTAGCCTCTCAATGGCCAATCATCACGTTGGAATTACACATGCTGGAGATGGCGTAAGCAGGAGAATTACCGATTTCAACAGAGAGGCCGCATTGGCTCTCGGCGAAGCATTCGAGAAAGAAATGGAAGCCCAAGGCCCCCCATCAACTTCAGATATGCTACCAGAAAACCTCCCTCACCCTTCAAAGAGACCAATCGTACCAGAACCTATTGACGCGCTATCCTCTATCGGAGGAGTGATGGAACGCGCAGGGGTAGACCCTGAAAGCATCGAGGGAGGAGAGAAGGATCCTTTGGGAGAATTACGAGACCGCGCTGAAGCAGCAGACGATGGAAGTGAAAGGAATCCCGCTGCATCGATTGATTCCACCGTACGAGACGAAGACATGGGACAGATGTTGGAGACGGAGTGAGGTTACATGGGCATCCTTGATGCGAAGGCCCTACGCGATGATATCGTAGCCCGATTAATCACTGACGAGGTAGACTTGGAGACCAGTGCCTACCTGGATAGGATACTAGAATTAGCTGAGATGGAAGAGGCCGAGCACCAATTTCTGAATGACCCTTTTGATAGATCTGTAGCACTCGTATTGCAGTTATTTCAAGACAAGGATCTAGATCCATGGGCCGTCGATTTATCCGCTTTCCTTGAGATGTTTTCAACAAGAATCGAAAATGCAGAGGACATCGATTTACCCACATGCGGCCGCCTCATTCGCATGGCATGGCAGGTGCTCAGAGGCCAGGCGGAATCCCTCATAGAAAGACAAAATCACGAGGATGAAGTCGATGAACCTTGGATTTATGATGGCGGTTGGGAGTCTGATTTCGATGATAATGATTACAATTTCTCAGTTGGAATAATTACAGGAACTCACAACGAACAACTTCCAGATATGTTTGCTGGAAGAATTCAGAGGGATGAGGGGCGACCAGTTACTCTCGGAGAACTATTGATGGGATTGAAAGCTGCAAGCAGGATATCCGAAGAGCAGACCTTACGTCTAAAGATCGCTGAGCAGCGGAGGGCATCACTTGAAATCGCACGCGAGAGATTCAGTGGGAGCCTGCATGTCGAAGATCTGGAGGGAGACATCAGAAGGACTTGGGAGGCCATGCGAATGCGCACAAATCCTGAGGATCAAACCTGCACTCTTTCAGCCATATCCGAGGAGCTAGCCGATAGATCCATGGAAAGCGGTACAACACGCGAGGAGGCCAATGCTGAAGCACAGGTCGCGGCAATGGTTGCAACACTATTCCTGGTCAACCGGGGCTATGCCTCAATCGAGCAGAAGGATGCGATTGATGGTTCAGTGATTCTGACCGATCTTTACCCGGATGAATCCGATTTCGAGGAATTATCTTCGAGGTTGCATCCACCTCCTGAAATCGAGGAGGTTGTCTGATGGATCAGCCCGAACTCTCCACGATTCTGGAAGCAATCTTGTTTGGTGCCGGCCGTTCAATGACCGTGGGGGAGATCGCGTTCGCTGCCCAGGAAGACGAGGCACTGGTCGAGGAAGCGCTTTCTAACCTCAAGGCAACACTGTCGCGTCGACGGTCAGGAGCACTACAGGTATCTGAGATATCGGGGAGATGGATAATGGAGGTGAAACCCAGCCTTTCAGATCGGATGCCCGGGGGAGTGCGTCCAGATATACCCCAGAGGCTGATGCCCGCTGCCGCATTGATAGCATACCACCAGCCAATGTCGCAATCGACTTTGGTTGGCATGTTGGGCCAAAGGGCATACGATCACGTGCGTGAACTATCTGCAATGGGCCTAATTAGCAGACGTCGTGATGGATCGACTAGACGCCTAATGACAACGAGAAGATTCGCTGAATATTTTGGCGCCCCCGATGTCGAATCTTCGAAGGTACGAGCATGGTTCAGGAAGCAGGCGTCAGATGCAGGAATGACCGGCGCCGAACTCGCGGCTTCATTGAGTGGCGGCCAGGCCACTATTATGGAATATGGGCCATCAGACGAAGAAGAGTGAGAATCTCAAATCAATTCCTTATTTCTTCAAGCGCCTTTTCTACGGCAGCCATGGTTATCCTCTCTCCGCTTGATTTTACAAGTGCAGAAACTTCCTCTATTTCCGCTTCCTCTGCACCTGCGGCAACTATCATATTCTGAAGATGCAGCTTCATGTGACCAGCTTGTATGCCAACAGTAGCCAATGCTCTGAGAGCCCCTAGATTCTGAGCAAGACCCGCTGCAGCCATGACCTTTGCAAGATCATTCGCAGATTCCACGCCGAGTAGTGCAACATTCGCCTTTGCCCCCGGGTGGATACGTATCGCCCCACCTACTAGACCAACAGCCATTGGTAGTTCGATAGACCCTACAAGATTACCATCTGGATCTGTGCTCCATTCAGTCATCGATCCATACGTCCGACCATATGCAGCGTAAGAATGCGCTCCCGATTCAATGGCGCGCCAATCCTGCCCACACGCTATAGCAACGGCAGAAATAGCGTTCATTATGCCTTTATTGTGCGTAGTAGCCCTGAATGGATCGGCAGCTGCGAAGTGATATGCCTGTATTACCCCCTTAATCACTTCAGATCCTTGAGATGCATCACTCCCACTATCCGACATTTCTTCTGGAGTGAATGTAGCTGAAACACGTGCCAAGCGATGAACTGCGAGATTGCTTATTATCCTAAGAATTACAGTACCGCCAGTCAACTCCTCTATTTTGGGTGCAACTGTTTCTGCCATCGTGTTAACGGCGTTAGCACCCATTGCATCCCTGCAATCAACTAGCAAATGCACAATCAACATTGGCCCAGAAGAAGTCTCAATTGGCCGTGCTTCAATGTCCTTGCATCCCCCTCCGAATCTAACAAGGATAGGATCCACTTCATTACACATATCGATGATTTGTGTTTTTGCAGACAACACTCTTTCTGCACTGGAATCAGCATCATCGAGACCAACAACTTGTATCTGACCAATCATTATCGGATCATCATTATTCGATTTGAAACCGCCATTTGAAAGGCATCTCTTAGCCATGTTTGAAGCAGCAGCCACCACGCTAGCCTCTTCAACTACGAATGGGATAGCATAGTGCTCCCCGTCAATTACGAAATTGGTGGCAACACCGATAGGTAGGGCATAGGTGCCCACGACATTCTCAATCATCCTATCTGCAGTATCGTTATCCAGAGTTCCCGCCTCCCAGGCTTTCAGGTGATCGCCATCAAGGTTAGCGGCCTCAGCGAGCTTCTCTCTACGTTCTTTGGGCGATAGGCGATGGAAGCCCGGCATCCTACTATCTTCGATTGGCATGGGACTGGGTTCGGTTGATTGGTTGTAAGGAATGCGGAAAATTACGAACAGATTAGCATGTAATGAGACCCCCCCATTTCAATCCATAAAGCTAGATCTCAGCATAATGTGATCAGATTAAAAGCGTTAATTTAAATTAAAAGCGTTAACAATGCGTTAACAATGC
>DAVB01000034.1 GCA_002505455.1 Euryarchaeota archaeon UBA52
CTCGGGTTTTCTTCGATGGGCGATGGAGAGCGATATCTACGTGGAGGGGTGGTTCAACCGAGACCCAGATCAGATGCCTACAGGGCTTTATTCCATCATCAGAACATGCACCAGAAGACGAGATGGGAGAATGAGACCATAGCACTCGAGAACATAACTGAGCTGAGAGACGACTTTGCACTCAGAGGAAGGTGCGAGATGTATCGTGTAGACCTGCAGTCGATGGCCTCTGCCCATCAGCTCCACCAAGGCACAAATCTCCGGCATCATTTGATATGGGCGAGATACGCACATTTCCAGCGACTCCTCACAATACGTAACTCAGAGCCTCCCGAGGAGGACATGGATGTGATACGATTCTTCGACGAACACCACGATGCGGATCTCTTCATGGAGCGCCATGCCCTGAAAAGATCCGAGTTCAGGAAGATAATATCCCCTCTTGTCCGCTCAGGGCACATCGTCCAAGATTACAGGGGCGGATTCAGAACCGTCAAACCTCTGAAGAATGTCGACCTCTGGGATGTGAAGCGGAGATATATCGAAGACCTTGTGGAGAACTATCCCATACTGACTCTGAAGCAAACCGAGAGGCTTGCAGGATCTGCATTCTCTGCAGAGGAGATATCCGATGTCATGAGAGGGCTCGAGGAAGATGGCGTACTTACCCGTGGCTTCCTCGTGGACGATATGCAAGATGTGTGCTGGGGCCGATTGGAGCTCTTAGAAAGCGGAAGTAGCGCAGTGAGGACCCGAGACTTGGTGATACCTCCGAGCGATGCCCTGATACACTACTTCTCGAGTATCCTCCGTAGTCGATTCGGATACGGCTCGGCATACCTTGTCTTCCACAAAGAAGAGCCCATTGCAGCATTCAAGGCGAATACCAGGGAGGGATTGCTTGAAGTCACCGATTTCGTTGGTGACTCGGACCTCGAACGAGAAGCCCTCAGGGTCATGAAAGAATTCGCATGGGAGCATGATATGCCACTCTCAGGCAAAATATACGAGAGACTACGATCCAGGTGAGTCCTTCCTCCGAAACGGCAACTCAAGAATCCTCATTACATGAGCATGGAGTTCAGGAAGAAGGCCGAATAGCGCCAATGCCATCAAGAACATGGCACCTAGGCTGGCCACCTTTGCAGCATAGCTATGCGCGAATTCGAAGATATCCAACCCCAACCACCGCCAATCCGTGTAGCTCACATGCAACCATACTATCCCCGCGTTTCTGAAAGCGTTGAGAACGAATATGGTGGGAACTGCGATGAACAGGCCACGCGCCTTCCTCTTCCAACTAACATCGGACAATGCAACTATCGCACCAACGAAGACAATCATCGACTGCAATGCCGAGCAAGAAAGTATGAACCCGATGCTAACCGGCTGTCCGTTGGAGTTTAGCATCGGGAGGTAGAAACCACCTTCTCCAAGGGGTTCAGTTAGGATGACTCTGCTCCCGCTCCAGTCTGAAGTCAATATGTGCCCGCCCTGAGCTAAATCAACCATCATCGGTCCCAGTGAGTACGAACCAGCCCCAGAGGCCTCTAGCCACCAGACCGTGATCGAACCCGTCATTTCTACGAAGCCCATGTTAAGTGCCGGTATGGCATATACGACATAGTAAGGAATGACACTCCAAGCAACTGCCCCCCTGAGCCAAACGAGGGTGGGGTCTGACCGAGAACCCCTCATCTCAACATACGCCAAAACAATACTAGCAGGTAGACAGATCGAGGTCATGATCACAAGGACCGGGTCCTCAATTTCGACATAGTGTTCTGCTAAGAGATATACGGAAATCCCCGATAGCACCCAACCCACTGCGGCATACACGGAGCGACCCTCTGATTTCTTGCTGTGAAACTCAATCGCTAAGCAAAGAGCGCCAGCCATTGTCATGAAGACCCTCATCATCTCGGGATGCACGCCTACAGCCTCTGAAAGGCGGTCGACTATGAGTCCGATAGGCTCCTTCATGGCATTCAACTACCCTCAACGTGTATAGAGGATGCCCGAATCCGATAGCCGTGCATCACGATGAGAGGGGCGGCCTCCAAGCGACGGTCCTGATTCCAACAATCAACAACCCGCACGAACTGAGAGTCGTCCTCGAGCATCTTATCCGAGATTCGGACGGTACCTACGACATCATTGTAATCGATTCAAGTAGCAATTCCGAAACATCTGATTTGTGCTTGGAATTAGGCGTGGAAAGGATCGCGGATTCCAGCCGCACTAGAGCGGATGCATGTAACAATGGGCTTTCCTTGGTAGAAACCCCTTACACGCTCTTCACCGATGATGACGTCATACCTCCATCCGGCTGGGTCAAGAGTCTGATCAGGTGGTTCGACAGAGAACATGTAGCAGGCGTAGGCGGTACGAATTTTTCTCCTGAAGAAGACCCATGGCTCTCCAAATGCACCGATGTAGCATTTGGTGCACGCGTCATGACTGCTGGAACCAGATATGGCGCAAGACCCGATGCCGAACTCGTCGAAGTCACACATAACCCCGGCGTGAATGTTGCATATAGGACAGAAGTACTCAGAGAAGTAGGAGGTTTCGACCAAGGCGCCATAGGTGCTGAGGACGTGCTACTCGACTCGAAGATAGTAAATGCCGGTCATCGACTATTCCTGGACCCTTCTTGTACGATGCCTCACCGGCGTCGCCCAGCCATCATTCCCATGATGAGGCAGATTCGAAATTATGGCTATGTACGCAGACTTGCAATAGACCGGGAGCCATCGCTCCGATCCCCCACACATAGAGCCGTCCAGATGTTTCCCTTGCTTGCTTTCATTGCTATCCTAGCTTTGGCATATGGGGCAGCTGGTGGCGGAGCGCAGTGGAATCTTTGGTTTACGCTCGAAGGTGAATGGAATCTCTCAAGGGCATCATTTCACTTCTCTCTAGGCGCAATATCCCTATATTTCTTGATATGCGTGGCCGGTGCTGCTATGGGAACCTCGCCCCACAGATCTTTAGGCACTGTGCTCGCTTCTTGCGTCACCATACCAGCGGCACATCTGGCTTATGGATGGGGGATGATGAAAGCCGAGTGGGGCCTTCTGAGAGGCTCTGTTTCAATCGTGGCAATCGATGACAAGGAGCGTTCTTGATGTCCGATTCGGAACGAGTCATCGTGAGAATAGGTCTGGATGATACCGACCACCCGGAAGGCGGCTGCACGACATACGACTTGAATGAACTATCCAGATTACTCATACAGAACATCGATTCTGCAGAAGAGGTGGAGAGGAGACTGGTCAGGCTATGGCCCTTCGCTGAACGGAGAACTAGGGGCAATGCTGCATTATGTCTCATATTATCAATCGCCCCTCGAGATGTAGGGATACTCCATGAAACACTTGAAGATTGGATTCCGGAGCCGGATGATTCAGGTATCGGGAACGCATCGAGGCCGTCCATTGTTGTCGGCCTGGGAAGCGCCCCAGAGTCATGGTACTGGGATACAGTCAGGGGATACGTGCCTCTCATTGAAAGGCTATCATCTATCGAAGCATCCGACTATAGAGTAATCACCCGCAGTGATAGTCCCTACGGCGCGATCGGTGCATCGGCGGCCGTCGCATGGCCAGCTTCTGAATTTACATGGGAACTAGTCGCTTGGAGAGACCCCGGTCGCATAGGTACCCCTCGGACCGTCGACTCAGAACTCATTGGATCCATATCTGCCAAACATCCTGGCACGTTTGCCAACAGGGACCCTACCACTGGGAGATGCCTGATAGCCCCGAGAACGCCTTGCCCGGTCCTTTATGGCATCAGGGGCCTCAGTACGTCTTCTGTGATCGACGCACACAACGATCTGCAAGATTCGGACCTAATCGAGGAGAGTATCGGATACGGAATTCATAGAACAAATCAATGCAGTGATGACCATCTCGATGATATATTCGTCGGGACAGTAACCCGCGAGCCTGCTGTCGGACCAGGCGGGCATGCTTCTCTGACAGTGATGTCACATGGAAAAACCGAAACTCTGCTGGCATTCAAGGAAGGAGGGCCTGTGAATGCAGAGGTTCGTTCAATGCAGGTCGGAGACGTCATACGTTGGGCCGGGCTTCGTTCACCTGATGATTCGATACACCTCGAGAGAGTGTGCTTGATCGATCCAGTGCCGATTATCCAAAACCGGCCCAAATGCTGCGGTTCTGCCATGAAGAGCGAGGGTAGGAGATCCATGCTTCGATGCTCAAAATGCGAGAGGAAACGCAAGAGAACATGGGTATCTCGCCCCCTCCGGAAGATAGGGGTATGGACTGAGCCACCCCCCAGCCACAGGAGGCACATAGCGAAACCACTTTCCGAGGGGCTGCCAGATGCTGCCGTTCAGAATGCACTCTGAAATGTCCCGGCAACCAAAGTGATTATCCGGGCCACGCCTACCATCGGGGCATGGTCACGATTCTAGGCGAAGGTGCAGCAGCAGACATTGCATTGGTGGTCCTCAGCATGGTTGCGATATTCCTTGTCTACAGAATACTTTCTGGGAGGCCAAAATTCGTTGAGGATGCTGATGAGAGGATCCCTGAACACCTGAGATCCAAGGAACTCACAGAGCCATCGGAGGAAGCTCTCGAAGACCTAGATCGTCTGATGGGCGAAAATGCCCTTCCGGATGATGAAGAGTGAGTTGATTTACACGCCTGTAAATCGGACTCTCACAAGGATAGAGAATACAACGACCTTGTCAAAGAATAAGTAAGATCATTCCATCGCTTTCAATGCGACTCGCGCCTCGCGCTTCTTCCTGTTCTGACGCTTCTTGTACCACGGGTAAATTGGCCACTTGGCGAATCCTGTCCACATGACTATGAAAATCAAGGTCATTGATACCCATTTGTCAACAGATGCATCCCATACTGTGTCTATCAGCCCATAATGGAAGTACGCAATCCTGGAATGATAGACAACCAATACTAGTCCAAATCCCAAATGGATATATCTCCACATATTATTCCAATTCATATACTCTCATAATCAATTTTAGATTTTATTTTTTACTCGTATATAGTGCATGTTAGTCGGAATTATAATGCCTCCTTCTTCCGTTCACACATGAGTTTAGCACCCGAGGGCTATGATTTTGGAGAAAAAGAGAATTATTCATTCGCAATGAACGTGACTTGCGCTAATGAAGAAGCAAGGAAAATGTTCGTCGAAGCTTTCGGCCATATGCTGAATTACAACCATGAGCAAGCAATCGCCTGTTTCTCAGCATGCACTGAGTTAGACCCGAACTGCGCCATGGCGTGGTGGGGCATTTCTTATTGCGTATCCTCAAACTACAACTGGGCCCCAGGCCTAGGTTCGGGCCATGATGCCATTCAGCAGGCCCTTTCCGTCATGGATCACTGTACGGAGATGGAACAAGATTTGATTCGCGCCCTGTCCACTCGTCACTCAGCTGAGGCCCGAGATGCAGCAGATCCATCTGTACTGAATATGGGCAATGACCCTGAATTGAACGTCGCCTTTGCGGAAGCTATGGCACCGTTGTATGAGAAGTACGAAGGCAACTTAGATGTGACTGCAATCTATGTCGAGGCTCTGATGAATCTGAAGGCTTGGCAATTGTGGGACAAGAATACTGCTACCGGGGAAATCACTCCTGCCGATAACAACACACTACTGCTTGTGAAGATCATGGAAGAAGCATTCGAGAGGAGCGATGAGGCGAAAAGACACCCTGCTTTGTGCCACCTGTATTGTCACGCATTAGAGCTATCGCCATTCCCCGAGAAGGCGCTTCCAGCCGCTGACGTTCTTCGTACTCGAATGCCCGGACTCGGGCACTTGGTTCACATGCCATCACATATTGACGCGTGGGTTGGTCAGTGGAAAGAGGCGATAGAGTGCAATATCGCCGCCGTCGATGCTGATGATCGCTATGTCGAAATCACAGGTAATGAATCACAGTTTTACAAGTTTTATCGTATGCACAACCATCACTTCATCGTATGGTGCGCGATGTTCGACGGGCAATACGAGACTGCGCTGAAGTATGCTAGGAAGGCCGTTGACACCCTCCCTGCGGGGGACGAGAACAGTGGTGTGCAATTCATGCTCGCTGGCATCATCCCAATGGGAGCGATTTTCTTGGAATCATATGTCACCATGCCATGGCACGTGATGGTTAGATTCGGCAAATGGGACGATATAATCGCTGAACCAATGTACGCTGACAAGGACGTTTTCCCAGCCACAATCGCCACGCAGCATTACGCTCGTGGCGTGGCCTATGCCTCTAAGGGCATGGTTAAGGAAGCAGAGGCTGAGCAGGCTTTATTCAAGCAGGCTCTTCAAAATCCAGCGCTCGCGGGTCGTATGATGCATAACAATTTCATGTACCAGGATCCTGATGAAGGACCCTCGATACTCAATGTCAATGACGCTATTCTCGAAGCAGAGATTGAGTATCGAAGACAGTATATCTCCAAGGAGAACGGTTCGGCGTACGATTTCAGCGCTGCATTCGAAGAGCTACGCCGCGGAGTAAACCTCTCACTCAATCTGGCTTACAATGAACCATGGGGGCAAATGCAGCCCGTCCGCCATATCCTTGGAGCACTTCTTCTTGAACAAACAGAGGTAGAGGAAGCCGAAGAAGTGTATCGTGCTGACATCGAACTTTGGAAGGACAATATGTGGGGATTACTCGGCCTCAAGCTCTGCTTAGAGGCCAGGGGTGACGAGAGCGGTGAACTCGAGAAGGTTGCCAAGCTGTTTGAGGAAAGGAGCATCAGGGCAGATATCAAACCGGCAAAGACTTGCTTCTGTGCGCAGGAAAGCATCGATAACTCCTGCTGCTAGGGCTCGCTTTCCCACTCCGGTGCCGATTGGCGTCGAATCCCTCAACCGAGCAGCTTATTACCTCACTTCCCGTATTGTTCGGATTAGTAGTGCTAGCATGATGAAAACTAAGATTATAAGGCCATTTTGAAGAGCTCTTGAATTCAGTAAATCACTCTCCTCAACGTCCCCAACCCCCTCTCCAGAAATCAATTCATCAGACTCTTCTTCAACCGTCAGATTCTCATTCGGTGGATCCTCATAACCGATAATGCTGATCGAGGAGGCTGGTATTGAGAGGATACCTTCAGTCAAGTCTGCGTGGCCGAGCAGCACTTCACCATAATCTACATCGAGGGTCGTCGAACCTCCTCGATTTAGTACGACAAGCAATTCCTGACCTTCTGATATCATTTCATAGGCAAGAATATCCGCATCCGCATAGTATGTCGAATAGACACCCCTTCGCAGGGCCTCGTTCTCGAGTCTGAATTGGCCAAGTAGTGCTGTGAAGTCATGCAGATCTTGCTGTTCCGAAGTCAGGCTGAAATTAAGCATCCTTCGATTGTCTGGATCAGCACCCCCATGCATCCCAAACTCATCTCCCATGTAGATGACTGGTGCCCCCGGAGTCGTCAGCAACCAGCCTATAGACTGCTTAAGTCGGGCATATGCCCAGTCCGGCGGAACCCCAGGCGTCTCTTGATCCGACCATTGATTCCATTGAGTACCATCATTCTCGATCCTGGAGATTATTCTCGGCGTATCATGAGAGCCGATATACGGGGTCATCACCGCTCCCTGAACGTATTGGTCCTGACTTCTGTTGGTCCAGTAATCTAAGTGCCGATAATCCATATGCTGTTTGGAAAAGACGTTATCAACTACAGCGTGATATAATACGAAATCTGCCTGACCATCCAATCCATCTTCAGATATGTATTGGTTGATTGTAGCATACTGCTCCAGGTTATCCCCAAGCGAATGGCCTGACCATCCCATCGCAGTCTCGCCCTTCAGGTAGACGTCATTCCCAGTCCTCTCGAATCGCTCGTTTATGGCTGTAGATAATGCTGTTATAGCGCTGTCATCAACGTGTTTGACGGCATCTATCCTCAGACCATCGAGATCGAATCTCTCTATCCACCAGAGTGCATCTGAGACCATCTGATCACGGGCCTCTTCGTTATTCCAATCGATGTCCGGCATATAGCTCATGAATAGGCAGTCGAGTCGCCTTTCTGTCCAATCGCATCCGCTAGTACCGCACAGGCAGCCATCATTGAACCATTCAGGATGCTCTTTGAAGTAGACATGATCTTCATGCACATGGTTGATGGTGAAATCCGCTATAACTCGCATACCCCGAGAATGAGCAACTCTCACCAACTCATCAAGCGCCACCTCCCCCCCAAATCTAGGGTTGACTTGTCGTGGCTCAACTGGCCAATATCCGTGGTAGCCGGATACCCGATGAACTCCGTCCATGGCGATGAACGAACCATTTGGATTAGTATTGAGTGGCGAAAGCCAGATGGCATTTATTCCTAGATTCTCAAAATAACCGGATTCAATCATCTGAGTCACGCCCTGAAGGTCCCCTCCTTGCCAGTCGGTCTCAAACGAGGATCCGCTGGTCAGGCCGTCATTGCTCGTATTCCCATTGACAAATCGATCGATCATCACCATCTGGATAAGAGCATCTTCCCAAATGAATTCTGATTGGGCCCCTGTCCAGAAAACTGCCAGCTGTTCTTCTCCATCCGAACTCAAACCGATTGTATGTTTGCCGTCCGGTAGAGTCGAGAGATCAAGCTCCCATGATGGTCCATTTTGAACGAATTCGAATGAAGAATTTGGGTTTTCGATGGCAGTTACTTTCAATTTTCCGTCTTGGATGCTCTGAGCCATCACAAATGCCTCTTCTTCACCAGAAACTGGCACCATTAACACCAGCATGAGTGAAACAAGAAGAAGCGCAACTCGCATCAGAATCAACCCCTGAACGTAGTGCACGGCGTACTGTTTCACACGTATACATTATGTCTGAGAGTTGAAAACCTATGAGGTCGAGGTACGACGTCCTAGGCAATTTAATAATTGGCTAATAGTCCAGTATCAGTTCTAACTAAATAAATCGATATTGGCACTTAATATTGAAGTGAACACAATGACCGATGAAAACAGACAGAGACGTATTCCAGTAACAGTTTTGACTGGTTTTTTGGGTTCTGGAAAGACCACTCTCCTGAATCACATACTATCAAGCATGGAGCACAAGATGAAGTTTGCAATAATCGAGAATGAATTCGGTGACATAGGCATAGATGAGAACATCTTGGTCGAAAGCTCCGAGGAGAGCACAATTGAGGTTATGAACGGCTGCATATGTTGTACCGTTAGGGGTGACCTCACAGAGTTGCTAGATCAGATGTACGAGAGAATCAAAGATTTCGACGGCGTTCTGATTGAGACAACGGGTTTGGCCGATCCAGCGCCAGTGGCGCAAACCTTCTTCGTCGATGAAAAGGTCGTCGACCGCTACAAACTGGATGGAATCATAACCTTAGTTGATGCCAAACACATCATCCAACACGTCGAGGAGGAAAAGCCAGAAGATGTCGAAAACGAGGCAGTGGAGCAGCTCGCCTTCGCCGATCGAATTCTGCTGAATAAGATTGATCTGGTTTCCGAAGATGATCTAAAAGAAGTTGAAAGTAAAATTAGATCGATCAACGGATCAGCCCCGATTTATCGTACTCAAAACAGTTTAATCGATCCAGATAATCTGATCAATATCGGAGCGTTCGATTTAGAGAAAACTTTGGAGATGGACCCGGAATTCCTCGATACCGATGCGGAGCATGAGCATGATCAGCGCGTCACATCGGTAAGCTCGAAGTTTGAAGGGGAACTCAATGTGAACAAATTGGAGGGTTGGATTGGAGGCCTCATGCAGGATAATGCACAGGATCTTTTCCGTTACAAAGGAGTTCTCGCTGTAAAGGGCATGGATCAGAAGTTTGTCTTCCAGGGCGTGCACATGCTCTTTGGAGGAGCTTTCAATGAGGAAATAGGCCTCTGGAAAGAGGGTGAAAAGCGCGAGTGCCGATTCGTATTCATTGGCCGCGATCTTGACCATGAAGCCCTCGAATCAGGATTGATGGACTGCGTCGCAGAAGAACTACGATTCAATGTCGGAGACACCGTTTACGCGAATGTAACCGGAGGCTTCACACAGGGAAAAATCCTGAAGTGCTGGGATCAGGGCAATCCATACAGGGTTGAAATTCAGGACAATGAGAAAACCAACGTTTGGGTCCCGATCGACAGTAATGATTTCGTTATATCAGGTTGACTTTGGATCAAAACTGGAATAATTGCGTGTGACTGGGGACTTGTATTGTTGGCGAATGTTGTGGTGTGCAGCGGGTGCTGTTGCGGAAATCTAGAGAAGGGCCATGATGATGTGCCAGTTAGCGCATTGAAAGAAGCCTGGAAGGAGAAAGGCCTCGGAGATTCCGTCGAACTAACAATATCCGGTTGCCTCGGTCCTTGCAGTATGCGCAATGTCGTGCTATTGGAGACCGACAAAAGCTCGACTTGGTTAGGCGGACCCAGCAACCAGTCCCATTATGATGCTGTTGTTGAGTGGGCTTGTGACCTTTTCCAAAGGGGCGATGGGTGCGAAATACCCGAAATCCTGATGCCATGTATCTTTGAGCCCAATAAATCAGTCAAAACGAGGTATTGAATTATGGAAGAGTTCACTAAGAGGCTTTCAGTATCTCAATCAATGGAATTCGACTGTGAATCCGATGAAGTATGGAGAATGATCAGCGAACCAGGAAATCTCAATCACACCCATCCATTCTGCAAATCTAATGAAGTGATTCGATGGGACAAGGAAAACCACTCCGACCGTCTTGTTTATCTGAATGAACTCAATTACATTCGAAATTTCATAACATGGGATGAGGGGCTGGGATACTCCCTTCTGATCGGTGAGGAGGGAGGCCCGCAATCCTACGTAGTATGGGAGATTAATTCTGTTAAAGGAGGCAGATCAGAATTGAGAATAACCGTTTACCCATACGTGCTGGCCAGGTTACCTATTTACATTGGATATTTGCCACATGCTATCTGGCTCCGGCCACGACTCAAAAAATATCTAAGATCAGTTCTTTCAGGATACCAATACTATCTGAAAAACGGTAAAACAACACCCAGGAATCATTTCGGCAGGCATCCCTGGTTTTCCTAATCTAAGCTCACACCATGCGAGATCGTATTCATGCACATACAGAACATTAAGTTTCACATGATTCTGAGAAAAGCATGGAAAGAATCGACAACCTCCCTCTTTTCTTATTGGGTCCTGATTTCTTCCCGGGTTTCAATGGCAGGCTCAGAGTTTTCGAACCACGATATAAGCAGATGATGAATGATTGCATACTTGACTCGAAGCCATTCGGCTACATAGCTGCAGAACCAGAGGCAGGTGAGTTGAATGGCTGGAGCCAACCAGCGAGATTGGGCGTGCTATGCACCGTTTCGGATTACGAGGAATCAGGCTCGAACCTCATAATACAGATAGCCTCAGAATCTGTTTTCGAGATTGAGGAAGTGATACAACCCGTCTTACCCAACAGCATGGACATAGAGAGATACCCTGGTGTAGAGGAATTGATGGAAGAGGCAGGTAATCCGGTTGATGGCAAGTTGTACATCAGGGCGAATGTCGGTATACTCGATCCCCCCAAGCAGGATCACTCTGAAAACGACTATCGCGAGTTCATAGAAACGCTATCTCCTCTCCAGTCCATACTGGAGATGAGCTGCATGTACAAGGGACACATCCTCAATTTCGAAAAGGATTCTCAATCCGAAGATGCAAATCGTCAATCCGAATTCATCTGGAAGATTTGTTCCGCTCTCTGCTATAACGTCGAATTGCAGCAAAGGATGCTGTCGGAGAATTCGATATCATCCCTGATGCAGATTTGCATGGGGTCTGCCAACGAAGTGGCCTCGAGGATGGGCGGGGAGTGAAATCAGTCATCTCAAGAGCCCCATAAGCACAGCATAGACTCTGCGAAAGTATGTTAAATTGGAGTACAATGATTTGATTTATGGAGGATAATTGGTGGGAGGACGATAAGACGGGGGAATCGTCCCAAGACGAGCCAACAGCTGTTCCGGGGGACGGTGAGAAATTGGTACTCAAGGCAAACAAAGCAAATGATGGTTTAGGCATCCTCCCAATCTTCATCATGTCGTTCTTTGCATCGGGCTTCATAACCAATCCAATCTCGGAATTAGGTTTTTTTCCTGAATCCTATGTATTCTACATTGTTTTGTTTTCCTCAGTGTTCTTACTTTGCATGGTTGGGCTTTCATACATTTGGCCAATGTTCGATAATCACTGGTCGACCATAATCATAGACGGCGATAATGTGTCTCTGAAGAGATATCTCCCTCTCAAGATCAATTCATTTTCATACAAACAAGTCAAATCATCGGAGATAGAGATGGTGGTCATGGAGAGAGTCTGGGTGAATGTTGAAGACAGCACCCACGACGATTACTGAGGCGATTGTATGGGTTACTGGAGCTATAAGGTCAAATTGA
>DAVB01000049.1 GCA_002505455.1 Euryarchaeota archaeon UBA52
GCATAGCTACTCTGCCACTCGTGCAGCATGTGCGCCACCCTAGATTCCGATTTCAACACTTCCCGAACCGGAAATCAAGCATCTTCATGAGAATACCTTCATGGACGCCAAGCACAGCCACTAGTTATGCCGCGCACCGCATCTAGATTCGAAGGCCTCGGCGTGGGATTCGCACCATACCTGCAACCCCCTCCTGCGGGCGTAGTGAGGTGGACGGTGGGAGAGCCCGGATTCCCAACGCCCCAGCCGATAATAGAAGCAGCCATACAAGGGTTGGAGGCCGGCCAGACGAAGTATACCAGAGGCCAAGGATCACCCGAATTATGCGAAGCCGTTGCCAAGCACCTCATGAGAACCAGTGGCATAGTGACTTCTGGTGAGAATGTAATCATCACCCCCGGAGCCAAGCAAGCTCTACTGTATGCGTATATGATCACACTCAACCAGGGAGACGAGGCGATCCTCCTCTCACCATCTTGGGCCTCTTACGAGCCAATGATATCCCTCATAGGCGCCGTTCCGATAAACGTCCCAGTTCATAGGACCAATTTTCATCCTGATATGAGCGCCATACGATCTGCGATAACCGAACGAACACGGGCCATCATGATCAACTCACCTTGCAACCCGACCGGAGCCGTCTACTCTGGAGAAGAGATCGCTGAGATTGTCGATATCGCAGTAGAAAATGATCTGTGGATCATTTCAGATGAAATATATTCCAGACTCATATGGAACGGTGTCGAACACACCTCCCCAGCCACAATAGAGGGGGGCGCCGAACGAACGATCGTAATCAGCGGATGGTCAAAGACGTGGGCAATGACGGGGATGCGTGTCGGATTCTTGACCGGACCAAATTCTGTAGTCAAAGCCGCTTTGAAATGCCAGGCCAATTCTGCATCACATATTCCCACATTTATGATGGAGGCTGCTAGAGTCGCGTTGGATTGCGATGAAGATGTTGAGGATTTTTCCAAGGCATATAGGAAAAGAAGAGACTTGATGATTAACGGCTTGTCAGATATACCTGGATTGAGAATAGTAGATCCAGAGGGAGCATTCTACCTTTTCGTAGACGTCACCGGAACTGGGATGTCAGACATAGAATTCGCAGACGGCGCGCTTGAGGCAGGTGTACAACTAATTCCAGCATCACTCATCACCGGGGGAGAAGGATTCGTGAGGATGTCTTACGCATCACCTGAAGCCGATATCAAAGAAGGAATAAGTAGAATCAGGGGTTGGCTTTTGGATGACGTCTAAACAGCCAACAACCGTTTTCAGAGCCCATTCCATACCTTGTGATCTGGGTGTAGCTGCGTGCGTGGTAATCGATGACAAGATCCTTCTCGTAAAGGAGGCCGTAGGCAAACACGCAGGCCGATGGGGAACCCCCAAAGGATACGCAAACTCGGATGAACATCCCATGCAATCGGCCCTCAGAGAATTGAAAGAGGAATGCGGGTTAGATGGCGCCATCAAAGGGATAATCGCCGTGCGTGAGACAATTAGATCGGACATCCCAGCACTCTTCATTGCATATTCGATTCACTCGGAAACGACTGACGTAACTATAGATCATGAAGAAATATCAGATTTTGGGTGGTTTGACATAACTGAAATAGAGTCTGTTAACTTCATCAGCAAGACAATGAAATCAATTGTAAAATGTGCCTTGATGAACACTCCGCATATGCTCTGTTTAGATGGGTCTGAGGAAGCGAAATCACCATATTATTTACATGTTCAAAACAGCGATTTTTAGGGTGAAAATAGAGGTTTTCAGATGAATGAGGCGCACGGTAAGCATGTGTATGTGGACTATGTGGGATTCCAACCAAATCAAAGATCCCAAGATGGTCGATGGATCCTTAAGATCCTTCAGAATGCTGTGAATAAGTGTGGAATAAGAGAGGTCCATTCACATGTGGAGATTTTTGATGGGAAACACTCCCCCCCTGGTTTCGCTGCAGTCGTACTAATCGACGAAAGTCACGTCTCAGCGCACTGCTATTCAGATCGTGGCTGGCTCGCGATAGACGCTTTCACATGCGGTGGACACGATCCTGAGAATATTGTCGATATCATTCATGAACATCTAGTTTCTTCTAGCCCAAATATCATTCAAATGAGAAGAGATACGGTAAACCGATTCTTACACACGCGGGGAATTGGTACAGATGAGGACAGAGATTCAAATCAATGAGGGCTTCATATGTCTGTAAGAGATTTCATTCACAAGAACTACAGGCATTTCAATGCCGGTGAGTTGGCTGATTGCGTTGAGTCAATTAGAACATTCCTTGACAACGATGGCAGATTGATGATCACCCTTGCAGGTGCGATGTCCACTGCGGAGATAGGGAAAACACTGGCCCCTGCTATACGTTCGCAGAAGATCCACGCGATATGCTGTACCGGCGCAAATCTCGAGGAAGATCTGTTTAATCTTGTAGCAATGTCTGATTATGAGAGAATACCCAATTGGAGGTATTTCTCGGCCTCGGATGACTCGGACCTTCACGAAAGAGGATTGAACCGTGTTACAGATGTCGCGATTCCTGAAGAAGAGGCCATAAGGTACGTCGAAAAACAACTACTGGAACTTTGGAAGGATGCTGAAGCAGCCGGCGATCGTAGATTCCCGCACGAATATCTCTACGATCTTCTTCTCCATGGTGATCTCGATCTCGATGGCGATCCTAACAACTCATGGCTGATGGCCGCTGCTGACGCGAATCTTCCGATATTCACTCCTGGTTGGGAAGACTCCACCCTCGGCAATATTCTTGTCGCTAGGGTCATCGATCTCACGCTGTCAACTCAGGATATTGTCTTGAGCGGCCTCCATGCGATGCAGGCATTGGCCGATTGGTATCGTGAAGACAACTCTCCAACAGGACTACTTCAAGTGGGGGGAGGCATATCAGGAGACTTCCCTATCTGCGTTGTCCCGATGCTAAGACAAGACGTCGGCATCGACGTAAATCTCTGGTCATGGTTCGCCCAGATAACCGAGGCAAGACCATCATACGGAGGGTATTCCGGAGCCCCTCCAAACGAAAAAATCAGCTGGGGGAAGTTGAGCGTGGACACCCCCACATTTGTTATCGAGTCCGATGCAACCATTGTCCTCCCTCTGATACTCGAAGCGATTGTCGAGGATTAAATCGAGCTCAAGCACCCTTGGCATAGGGGAGTCCCGATTCAGAAATTCTGAGAAGTTGGTTGTATTTTGATGTACGATCAGATCGCGCCGGTGCCCCTGTTTTGATCCACCCGCATCCAGTACCAACGGCTATGTCCGCGATCGTGTCATCTGAGGTCTCACCCGAGCGATGGGAAACGACACAGTCGAACCCTGCAGTATTTGCAATTCGCATCACTTCCAGAGTTTCAGTTACTGTCCCTATCTGATTCGGCTTGATCAATATTGAGTTTGAGGCCGCCTCTTCAATTCCTCTCTGTAACCTCGACGGATTGGTGACATAGAGATCATCGCCTATCACCTTGATGTCGTGTCCCCTTTCAGTGAAAGATACCCAAGATTCCCAATCATCCTCGTCAAATGGGTCCTCAATTGACACAATAGGGTATTTTTCTATCCATGACGAGTAAATGTCAGATAGCTCCGATCCATCAATCTCCTTACCATCGAATGAATACCTATTCAGAGAACAGAACTCAGAAGCTGCTACATCCAACGCGATACCTATCTGTGTCTCTGAAGAGTAACCAGCTTTCTCAATGGCCTCAACTAGGAGTTTCAACCCGTCCTCATTTTTCTGAAGGGATGGTGCGAAACCCCCCTCGTCTCCAATCCCTCCTAGAAGCCCCTTTTCTTCGAGAGATTTCTTTAGAGCATGATATGTTTCTGTTCCTGCACGAAGAGCCGAATCAAAATTAGAGAATCCATACGGAACGACCATGAATTCCTGCACATCAACATTGGTCGAGGCATGGGCGCCACCATTCAGGATGTTCATCAGAGGCACTGGTAAAATGGGATCTGGCCAGGTGCCCGGAAGGTTTTGCCAAAGAGGCACATCTCTTACCAAAGAGGATGCTCTGAATGCTGCCATCGAACAGCCAAGAATTGCATTGGCCCCCATGATCGATTTATTCCCCGAGCCATCTGCCTCAATCAGTAACTTGTCAATAGACCCTTGATCTGAAACATCACTGCCGACAAGGATTTCTCTGAGTACTGTATTCACATTTTTCACTGCTTTTTCGACACCTGAGCCATGCCACAAATCACCCCCATCTCTCAATTCAACAGCTTCATATGAACCGGTACTGGCACCTGATGGAACGGCCGCTCTCGATGCGAATAAGCCATCTACAAAACAATCCACTTCCACCGTCGGACGCCCTCGGGAGTCGAGAATAGATCGGGCATGGATGTCCGTAATCAGTCCCTTCACGCCATTCGGTCGGGGTGTAATGCTGTGAAGATTCCTAAAGCGGAGACACCAGTAAGGCCGACCTTCTAATCATCGGATCTTCATTCGCGCGCTCTCTGAACCGCGGCCTGAGCCGATATTGACATCTATTTTCTTCATCATATGTCTGTGATACGTCATTGAACCGTTCACGAACCCTTCGTAGACCGGAGTCCCCTTGACCCCTGCGAAAGTTTCGATACTTTTTCTTATGGACTTGGGAACTTGTTTGGCTATCTGTTCGATCTTCGCCTCATTAACCTCATCGAGTGCCCTTAGGACCTCATCGACTACGATTGCAGACTCGACAATCTCAAATCCCCGTGATTCGAACATCTCGGGAAGAAGAGACATGGTTTCAGCATCACGAAGATCCGTCCAGCAGAACGTACCTCCTTTCCGAAGCACTCTGTGAACCTGCTCAATGAAAGCACCCATATCTCCGTAACAGTGCGAAGACTCGACATTGTAAACCAAGTCGAATGACCCATCGTTGAATGGAAGATTCTCTGCGTTTCCCTCCACGAAGCTCAGATTATCTTGATCGGCATACCACTCTCTACACAAATTTACTGCTTCAGATGAAAAATCGACACCAACAACGCTCTTAGGCGCTAATGATCTAGCAACCCAACTCGCCCCCCCGCCTCGTCCAGATCCCACTTCGAGGACATCTCGACCTTCAACTTCAGCACCTCTGAGATTCATGGAATAGAGCTGGATAAACAGCCGATTGACCTCGTCCGACGGATCAAGATCCGGTCCGTTACCATCCTCAAAACCATAATTCATGAACCGAAAACGCGAATCGTTGTTTTTCTTAGCCATTTTTTGATACCACCATCTCCACATCCTATTCTGGATGCGAGCAGGAGACAGCCGCAATAGAGTGACGAATATCCTCGCCGGTAAGCCCATCTTCAAGTCTTATCTACTCCTTCCATTTTACCGAGCATCCGATACTTTCAGTCCGCTTATTTGTAACTGCCTTGCCCTCAAGAAATTCTTCGACAGCATCCATCAAATCAGCAGTAGTCGAAGATGAAGGGTCTCTTGGAGAGTCATCTAGACGTCCCCTGTATACGATCTCTCTTGAATTTGATATTAAATAGAATTCTGGGGTCCTTTCTGCCCCGTAGGCCATTGCAACATCTTGAGTCGAATCGTGAAGATATGGGTATGTCATACCTTCTGAGGCACGCTTAACCATATGCTCCCAGTCGTCCGAAACATATCTCACCGGATCATTCGAATTGATCCCAACGAATCCGAGACCGGATTTCGCAGCAAAGGCTGCCACGCTCTCAATCCGCGCTTCCGAGGCGACGACATACGGGCAATGATTGCACGTGAACATCACAATGCCGCCAGCACCCTTTAGCACGCTCTCAAGATCAATCTCGGTTTCACCTACCGAGGCATTGGCATTTGGCAATCTGAATATGGGTGCGAGGGCCCCCGGCTCGGTCCCGTGGTTAGGCGACATGGCACATGCTATGATTCACCTAAGATGAACCCTTTCCGTCGCACTCGGGACCCTGGCCCTCACAACTTCCAATCTAGATCTAGCATGTTGATCCGTAGGATTCAGATCAAGCACCTGCCTCCACCTTATCGAAGCAGCTCGGAAATCACCGGTCCGCTCTTCTAGCTCAGCGAGCTTCATCAGCACATCAGATCGACGAGGATCACATTCCCACGCCTTCTCAAGATCCGATGTCGCTTCTGCTATACGATTGAACTCCAGATAAAGAGAACCCCTGCAACTCCAAGGACCGCTTTGAAGGGGGTCAATCCTAATCGCCTCGTTCAGCATTTCTTCTGCCTGCTCCCCTCTTCCAGTCCTGAGCAGACAGGAAGAAAGCATCGTCATCGATGGTACGTGACTCTCATCGATCAAGAGTGAATTCTCGAGCAATTCAATCGCCTGAGACCATTCTGAGAGACCTATCATCGCTTCGCTGGCGCGACGCATTGCAGAGGGGTTGTTGGGACTAGACTCCACAACCAGCATCGCATGATTTGCAGCCTCACTATACTGATTCCGAGATAAATAAGCAGATGCGAGATTCAGCCGTGCGCTTACATGTGAAGAATCCAATCTTAGAACGGATGAGAATCTCCTTTCCGCATCTTCTATACGACCCTCTCTTGCATATGATAGGCCATTCAAGAATCCAACCTCGACTTGATCCGCACGAAGCTTGTCGCATTCCATCAATACAGATCGCGCCTCTTCAAACTCCATCCTATCAATTCTAACACGGGCCTCTTCGATGAGAACTCGAGGCTCCCTCTCAGCAATTCTACGAGCACGTACAATGCACGTCTCAGCATCTTCGAGATTACCGTTCATACGGTGGGCCATGGATGCCGTAAGCCATCCACGGTGATCCTCACGGTCCATTCCAACCATTTTTCGTCCACATTCCTCTAGGTCGGATACGATATCAAATGAAATAGATCCAGTCTGATCGCGCTGTGTATTCGCCTTGTGAACTAGTGCCATGGCGCGGGCATCGAGTACCCCGATGGTCCAAGCCTCCTCTTCACACTCATCGAGAACCTGCCACGCTACTTCCAGTAGTCCCATAGCGACCGCAAGCTTCGCCGCCGCCTCGCAAAGAGCAGCCGTACGCCTGTCGTCATGGACTAGATTCGTAAGACGCTTCAATGCAGATTCCGACTCTCCCATGGAAACCATGGCGGATACTTCCAGCAAAACAGACTCATCTGAATCAGAACCTGATTTTCTAACCAGTTTCAAAGCTAATTCATGGTCCCCTTTCAGATGGGACGCTTTAGCACGCAAGAGGAGAACTTCAGGGGTACTCCTGTCTTCCATCGAAAGCATGTCGAGAATCTCAAGCCCTTCGTCCGGCTTGCCGTTCACTATCCTTGATGCAGCCCTCTTGATTTTCACCGATGGAGAAACTTCCGTCATCGATGGGCCAGTAGCGCGTGCTCTTAGTCCACCCAGTGAACCAACTAACTCAACTTCAGTTTCTTCATCCCACCCTATTGATGACAACCTTTTCTTGTTTCGTCTGTTTCTAGCATCACTTTCCGGTAACAAAGAAAGCTGCTCCACTAGGGCAGCGACTTCATCAGGCTCTGCAATGATGTGACTTTCCAGAGCCTCAACAAGATCAGAATTCGCTCCCATCGAGCGAAGTATTCTGAGCAACCCCGACATGGCATCATACCTGTGCCCATCTCTTAGAGAAGCCTCGTATGCGTCTCTTGCATTATTCAGATCCTCATGTTCCTCGAAAAGACGCCCAAGACGTTCGAATTCAGAAGAATTGAGCTCCAAATCATCAGATCTAATTCCTGAACTATCAAGAATATCAGCAAGCCTATGGGTCAAAGTCCCCATCCCAATAAGCGAACCCTCTGATTCAGATCCATGGTGTTCCATCGCACGTGCCAGTAGTCGAGCAGGGTGCGTCACAATCTCACATAGGCCCTCAACACTCAGATTGCCCTGTCTTTGAATGATTCTTTCTGCAGATTCCAATGCAGTGTGAGCAGCCAAACGATCGTGCGCCGGGCCGCCTTCCTCGAGAATCGAGTCTATTCCATCATTCATGGTCGCTAACTCACGATGAACTTCGTTGAATGCAGATGCCATGCTGTCCAATTCATCTCTCATGGATGCAGCCTTTCTCCTAGCGGTTTTCTGACGCATAAATGCATAGACATATGCAGCAATTAGGAATCCATAGACCCCAATCACGACCTGCGTCGTCTCAACCATAACCGCCATCGCGTTCGTTGAGGCTTTGATGCCTTCTATCCCGCAATGTAGCAAGACGCCGGTTCAGCGCCTATTTGCCGACAGCGGTCAGAGGTCGGAAGGCGTGTATGCTGAAACAGTCCCTTTACGAGCAGTGCCCGAGACAGAGCTCGCAAGAACATTCTCGATACCGCCTTTGCTAGCAAGATCGAAGATACGATCACTCATCTTCCCTGCAAAGACCAGGCCCTGAGCATTCTCAACTTCTTCTAGTGCTGCTTCAAGCTTACCGGCACCAACAGGATCCGTAGCGGAGCCGTCTTCAAGGATAATTACCGCATTGTTGGTTTTCAAGCCGTCGAGATGCTGACCCCATTCAGACATTACTTCTGGAGCCTGGACGTCTGCCTTTTCCACACCGACAACAGCATTATCGTCTTTCTCCATCTGCTTCTTGACTCTCTGTACCACCTTCGAGGCGACCTCTTTCTGATTCAGGCATTTTGTAATGGTCTTCCCTTCGAGATGCTCGACTTCGAGGCTCTTTGGTGCGAACGCTACATGAGTGAGAGACTTCTCAAGAGATCCAGATAGCTCCATCAGGAGGAGGTTTCCACCTCTATCCCCGTCCAGGAACGCTGTGACGTTTTTCTTATTGGATGCGAGATTCACGAGCTCGTCCGAGACACCAGCGCCCATCATGGCAATGGCGTTCTTGATACCATACTTCAACAGATTTCGAACATCATTACGACCTTCAACGATAATTATTCCATCGGCTTTCTTTACATTGGGCCCTGCAGTCATCCCGTTGATGGTGATTTCCGTATCCACGGTTAACACGGATCTGACTTCTTCGAGAATGTTCTTTGATTCATCAGCCCCAGATCCAATGAGGTCCATTAGCAGGCTCTTTGCACGGTCAATCACAACATCTCTCTTAGCTGAGACGACGTTCTCGATTCTTTGCACGCGAATTGAGGCCTTGCAAGGACCAATTCGATCGATTGTCTCTAGAGCCGCACCGATAACTGAGGTGGAAACCTGATCCATTGACGTGGTCAGCGTTATTTCTCCGTTAACACTCCCCTTTCGTTGGTTTAAGTGCACATCTACGTGCCCGATCCTACCGTTCCTCTGGAGAGCTCTTAGCTGCAGATCTTCACCCAGAAGTCCTTCTGTCTGACCGAATATCGCTCCGACAACGTCCTTCCTCTGGACAGTACCGTCTGTCCGTATAGTCGCATGTATGACATATTTTCCTTCTTTGTTTGACATATTACTTTCCTCCGAACGTACACCATATCCCCAAGCGGGGGTTTCGCGGCCTTTCGCCGCCGTATTCGGCAAGGATGGGTGCTAGGCACCCGCGAGTGGGACAGGTGAACTGTTCAACTCGTCGTAATGATGGCTGCATTTGAACACTCCGTAGAGATATGTGGATGAAAAACCGATTCCAAATAGATGCCCGAAACGGGGTGAACTCCATATCTAACACCTCAAATCTGCAAGTGTGAGCGATGCACCCCTTGACACGAACGCCGTTTTCAAAGGCGCTGTAACCGTGGCCTTTCAAGACGGACATTTAGACGATCAGGAGATGAGGATATTGGCACGCCTTTCGCATGCTCTTAGGTTGGATGAGGGCGTACCCGTACAATTGTATGACGACATAGTCGAATCCAAGGATAGTCCGGACGGACGTAGCATGTCAAGGTCGGAAGCACTTCTTGTCTACGGGCAGGTGCTCGAGGCCTATTGCACAATGCCTGAACCATCTCCCCAGACAGCGCTCCTACTTGCTTATCTTCGGACGGCATTCGACATCACCGAACCCGAGCATCGAGAACTCGTCCGCAGCGTTGACAGGCATTTAGAGCAAGTGGTACACCGCAATGTCGCAGCACAACTCAGAACAAAGATAGACGATGCGATAGAACTCATCTCCAATCCTCTTCATAATTTCAGAATTAGGAGATGAGGGTCGAATGGACCTCGACGATTTTCTAGGGAGTATCCCGGTACGAAAGAGCCGTTCAGTTCGTGCCTTACCTGCGATTCTTAGGGAGGCGTACACTTACAATGTGCCCGCTTTGATCATGAAATCAAGCACAGACAGACTTTCTCGCGATGGCGGCTACTCTTTCTTTCTTGGTACACCGGACGATGCGATGAGGCGAATAGCCTCATGGCTAATCACAAGAAATTCAGACGTCCCCGAGAATCTCGCTGCGCTAATCAGGCCGTTATGGATGAGACACGGACGTGAAGACATCGCAATGTGCGCGCTACTCCTCGCCAATATCGATCATGCACGTACAGAAACAAGCCCATGGAAACTACTCGAAGAGTCATTGATGCCGTATGAACCAGTCGAGGGACTGCTCCTCTGTGTTGAAGAGATACTAAGATCTGGCCGGCAACCTCCCTCCGAAGATCAGATTAATGCATGGCTTCATTCAGACGGCGTATTGCCGACCCTGGCTCTGCTATGTATGCACGCCTCAATGATGAAAGGCAGAATGCCCATGGAGAAAGAACTCAAAATCCTCCGTGAGATGGATGAATTGGATACATCAGAACTCACCCGTAGAATAAGGATGAGGATCCTGGATATAGATTAACTCTAATCACCAGCCTACGCTACGAGGTTCAGTGTCCGAAAGACTCCTTCCCTCTGATGACCCGGTAGCTGAGGAGGTTCTAGAGTGGACAATAGAGAAGGATGCGAGAGACATAGCGCAGATTATGCATTGGCTTGAGCAGACCAATGGACGCCGAGATAGGATGGTTTTGATGTCACGTGCCAAGGATCTAATTGATGAGATGCTGCATGCGATAAGACGCCTCGATGAACTGCGGTGATTGTATGCAAGCAATGGTTCTCGCCGGCGGGCGCTCTACAAGGATGGGCCGGGACAAGTCGACACTCGTCCTCAATGGCCGGACATTACTTTCAATCACAATAGAGAGACTCCTCGTAGCAGGCCACTCCAGAATCGTGGTGCTCGCTGCCGATGAGCAACAGAAGAATTCCCAGAGGGGTTCAATGGACGAATTTTTTGGTAACATCGAATGGCTGCTCGACCCAACTCCCCACCAGGGTTTGATAGAGGCGTTAGTCTCCGGAGTGAAAAGATCGGATTTCAATCAGACGCAACCCCTGCAACTGTCTGCAGTCGACTCTCCATGGCTCGATCACAGAATTTACCCTGCACTGCGAAAAGCCCTACTTGGGCGCGCGGAAGTCGTCATTCCTGCAGATCAACGACTCCACCCACTCCACTCTCTGGTGAGATCTCCCTCTGTACTCGAGAGCATTAATCCGGACGATGGCCCGTTGAGAGAGCAACTCAAGAAACTAAAGTCAGCCATTCTACCATGGCCTGAATCAGAGCTAATGAATCTCAACGCCCCATCCGATCTCGAAAGATAGGGGGTTGCTGCAGAATCGATCGAGAACGCCGGGATACAGAACATGCTCCACCTTTCTGACACGCGCACTCAATGAATCCACCGTGTCGCCCTTGTGAACAGGTACGGTCCGCTGAGCAAGTATCGGTCCAGTATCGACACCCTCGTCGACTAGATGGACCGTACACCCCGACTCTTCTTCACCGGCAGCCAGAACGTCCCGATGCGCATGCGCTCCCGGAAAAAGAGGCAGCAAGGATGGGTGTATGTTGATCAAACGCCCTTTCCATCGAGACACGAAATCGGACGTCAAGATTCTCATGTACCCCGACAGAACCACCAGTTCAGTCCCCCATTCCGCTAATTCATGTAGGATCCGCGCCTCTTGCTCCATTCGCCTCCCTAACCCTGAAATTTTTTCAGAGAGTGGTATCGGCATGCTGGGAATGCCATAACGTTCTGCATGTGCCAAGCCACCCGCGTTTGGCTTGTCGCTAATCACCACGACCGTTTTGTGCGTACATCCTTCATTCTGCTGATGTTTCAGCAAAGCCGCGAGCCCTGAACCTGAACCGGATAACAGCACAGCTACACGCAGGGGATCCTCAGGAGTAGAAGCCCGAGGCGCTACGAATCCATCGCCCATGCTCGATGGAGGCCGTACCCCTCTAAGAATCGTGGGCAAAAACTCCACTTTTATCTCCCAATCATGTTCCGTGATGCCATGGAACGATTCGGATCCGTCGATGAGATAGTCGACATGTACGCTGTCGAGGCCTCATCCCTCAAAAGCAAGGTGTACATCGGTCTTGGGAGCGTATTCGTCATATTCGCCATAATTGGGATATGGATACCCGGATGGCCAACAGTATCCTGGGCCGTTCCCGCCGCATTCCTCTTTTCACTGTCCAGCAAACGCCTCTTTCGATGGTCTCTGACAAATCGGTTCTTCGGCCCTGTGATATTCGACTACTACGCCTCGGGGAAGACGATTCCGAGACATGCAAAATATGGGATCGCGCTCATGATCTCACTCATGACCATTCTTTCCACTTACGGCGTTTGGGCGATTTCAACAAGGGGGGACGGGACACTCCTCGACCCTTCGACGTGGAATGGGGCCGATCCTGGATATGGGTCCGCAGCTATCCTCGCTGCCGGTATCATCGGCATATGGTACGTTTCTGCTAGGGTAAAGACGAGAGCCGATTGAGCTCAATGCCCTGTTCATGCATTCTTTGAGTGCTGACTCACGAAGTCCCAGACCAGATGGCTGGACTCCACCAATCCCTGGGTGCCGATGAATATCTCGCCAAGCGCCGTTCCGTCATCGACGTCTTTCGAGTACGGGTTGTGCTGCGCCGCGTATATCGTCATGAGTCGAACTGAAGCATTGCCCTCGCAATCGTCGAAGCCCTGGATAGAGTAAAGGGCATTCAGCTCGAAGGTCTCCACTGGGCCGGAGCATCCGTTGTGGGTCCCCCACTCGTACATATTCTCGATGGCGCCGGTGTCATACGCCTCCGGGTCGGTCCACATCTCCTCGTTGAAGGGGACGCTAAACGCAGTGGTCTCGTAGAGAACGACCTGGTCGAGGAAACCGTGCACCTCCATGACCGGGATAGGGGCGTAATCATCCACATGGTCCGTGATGAGGTAGAACGCCATGCACCCGACAGCGGCGAAGACGTGACTCGACTCCATGGCCAGCCTCTGCGCCATCGCGCACCCGTTCGACCACCCGGAGGCGTAGATCCGGTCTGCATCGACGTTGTGCATCTCCATGGAGAGGTTGACCACCCTCTCGATGAAACCGACGTCGTCGACGTCGTCGCGAGCCGAGTGCGCGCAGCATAATCCGGCGTTCCAGGCCTGATTCTCCTCCAGGTCCCATTCCATGTTGTATCCCGACACCCCGTCGGGATAGACCACGATCGCACCCTCCTCGTCTGCGATGTCATTGAACGAGGAGAGGGCCCTGTGGACCGTGGAGTCGGAGGCGTACCCGTGCATGTCGATGATCAGCGGGACGGCCACCTCGGGATCGAGGTCCTCAGGCACGTGGGTCTGCCAGCATCTCGTCAGGTTGTCGTGATCGATGCAGGTGTAGATGCCATCCACAGTATACGGGATAGAGGGGCCCCCCGAACCGTCCCCGTCACCACCCTCACCGGACGGATTACCGTCCCCGAAGCAGCCCGCCAATACGTTGCAAACGAGGATGGCGAGGATTAGGCCCGCCACCGCCCTGCGCATGACCGGCCAGCAGCCGCTCAGGCTTCAAACCCTCCTCGGGTCCCGGCGCCTGCATCAAGTTCAAGCCCGACAACGCCCCGTGGATAGCCTGATGGCCTAGGCTCGAGGCCTGTTGTGGCAGTATCTGGCATGACGCCATACTCAAGATGAATAACTAGGAGATGCCGCACCCCCCTCATGGAGCAAGGAACTGTGAAGTGGTTCAATCAGAAGAAAGGGTACGGGTTCATCGAGCGCGAGGGGGCGGAGGACCTCTTCGTGCACATATCCGAGGTGGACGGCCAGATACGCGACGGCGACGCCGTCGAGTTCGAGGTCGCCGAGGGCCCCAAGGGCCCTAACGCCGTCAAGGTCAGCAAGACCGAGTGAATCAGCCAAGCTCCGGCGAGTTCAGCGCGTAGTTGTGCTCCAGGGCCTCAGCGACGCTCACCCAGTCAGGGGTGCTCCCGTCCACCCAGTCGTAGCGGTGCCCGGGTATCATACGCCAGTCCCCCGGCAGGCTCTCGAGGATCTCCCTCCCCCTCCTGATGCTGTCCCACTGCGCCTGCGGATTAGATCCGGGAAGGTCGACGCGCCCCATCCCGTTCGTGAACAGGAGGTCGCCAGCGTGGAACACCTCGTGCCCATGGAGCGTGACATGGCCCGGGGCGTGGCCGGGGGTGTGGGTCACAGTGAGGCGGATCCCCCCGGCCGACCACTCCACGCTCTC
>DAVB01000013.1 GCA_002505455.1 Euryarchaeota archaeon UBA52
AGATCTATATCCAATAAAGCAGAACGGGATACTTCGCCATAATTACGCACGAAGATTGTGATCCCTATGGATGAGCCCGGCTGAATCCCATAAGTCCCACCAGGTATGTTATCGAGACGAATTTTGGGCCTTGAATCCGAGCGAGGGGGGTTGAAATCGGTCATATTGTCCACTACTCTCCGAGATACATTCTCAAGATATGCAGCTGCATTCCCATCAATCGCAGGGGGCCTGTCGGAATCATCGCAGACTTGATCTAAGAGAGACAGCAGTATCGTACATGATATCAGATACGATCCTTCTTCGGATGCGTTGACCCCATCGCTTTCGTAAAGCCTCGCGAACTGAGAGTCTGCATCCAGCGGGTCAGACCCAGATTCCAATACGTCCCGATAAACCGAATCATATGCCTCATCCGCAGGTATTGCAAATTGGATGCCTGAGGAAGAACCCTCCATCAAATATATCGAACCATTCTCAATTGCTTGATTCATGGCTTGAAAGTTTCCATGCGTTATTGGCCGTGATGAGTCCCCCCTCATGTGTGCCCAAGGAATCAACAATACCGGGTCGCTAGGCATGCCCCCTGCGATCGAAGATATATCTGCCATGGAGCTTGACATCGAGCCAAATCCTACTGATGTTGGATGTTTGGAGATTTCAGTTGCCTCTGGTTGGAGGAGTAAATAGTCAGACTGCGTCGAAAGCTCCTCTTGCCACGGGCTGAGCCCCTCCATGTAGAATGAAAGATGCCCAGTCATGCCCAGACTTTCCCCCGTTATTGCCTCAATGCTGCTTTCGCTCACTCGTGCTGCGATCATCCCCTGAAGTGTTGCCGATACGCTCTCCGTCTGTCTGTCTCCCATTAAGACGACATCGAAGCTACTTGGCGATCCATCTTCTGCAGCCTCAGCCTGCACCCCTCCAATGGGGACGCCAGAGATGACGAGCATCAGCACTGCTAGTAGACTCCTCACACAACTGCCGTACAGCGCAGTGATATGAGTATCACCCGTGGATGTTGCTCCTTGACCATCATGCAAGAGGGTCGGGAAGCAACTCTGTGAGGGCATGCACGTCGAACTCCCCCGCATGCACAGGGACCCTTAGTCCGAATGCTGATGATATGGACGGATCGATCTCACCGAACGAGCCTATCTCCCGCCCCCCTATCCTCACGACTGCAACTCTTCCCGCAAGCCAAGGGCCATATCCTGGAGCGCCCTCAGAGAGCTCAATTTCACGTTCACTCGAACCCAAATCCCGGAGAAGAGAGAGAGCATAACCTTTCGCGGATGTGAATCCAGCGTTCTTTTCGGCACATGCCCATGCTACGGAACTCGAGTTATGGTGGTCCACGACTGTAGCACCAAGTTCGAAGATTCGATGCGGTAACTCGTGATGCCTATTCGCCGCAAGAACCGACAATAACGAAGGCAGGACACTCTGCCTCAATACCCCATGCTCCCTTGTGATCGGGTTTCTGATTCGCGTTACAGTGCCTCGCGCGTCCAAACGAACCGCCTTGAAGTCCCGTGCCTCGCTTGTCAGGGTGAGTGTTTGCACCTCGTGGACTCCCAATGCACGGATTGATTGGCGGATTCTTCTCTCCATGGATGCCCCTTCGAGTGGAGAGCCGGGGAGATTCATCTCGGAGTCTTGTGAAGGAAGCCGATCGAGACCTATCCCTATTGCTATGTCCTCGACGATATCTACAGGATGAAGTATGTCGAATCTCCATGACGGCATCTCAATAAGATAGCCGGGCACATCCTCGTTTTCTCCATCCCATCTCGATCCTCCCGATGCCGAGCCCATGATTTGCCTGCCGACTAGATTCCCCCCCATCCTGGATACTGAAGATCCAACTGCCTCAGGTCCGGGGTCTTCTCCAAGTATCATCGATACCAGGGTGGCTGGTACAAGATGCTGTACCGGTTCCATATCGATACTCCATGTCGAACCATCGTATTGGGTGACTTCAACTGATTCGATGACTCCTCCTCTCTCTGAGAGTGAGAGTGCGATGAGTCGCATCGCTGCGATGCATGCGCGTCTATCCCACCCCGTGACGTCGATTAGGAAGTCTGTCGTCTCGGTAGTCACTGTAGTCGTGACTCCGTTTATCACCGGCGGGAAGGATATCACCCTACTTTCGGAATCGGTAATCAGCGGATATCCCCGCGTAGGCTCGACGAGATGCGAGTATTCCCTTCCCTTGGGGTGAGACTCAAGAATTTCTACCAGAGTCATATCCCCCTCCGCTCCAAGCGGCGTGAACGCCGAAGACCCATCATCCGAAGTGACACTGAAAGGCCCCTGTATGTTCTTTAGATCGTGAACACCTATCGACACTGCACGCCTACGCCTCCCGAGAGTCGTGTGCAATTTCTCCTGATGATCCATCAGGGATTGGACAAACCGGTCACGCTGCGCCTCGGAGGAACCTTGGCCGACCCCTCGCACTATTGCTGCAAATACATGGGGCCTAACGCTTTCCATGGCCGGATTAACAGTCATCCTTTCTGCCCCCTTTGTCACTTGTAATGAACAAGGTGTAGCGATACCCCCTAGGAATGACCTAGCGGCGCGAGCCATCGTTTCATGAGACAGTAAATCGGGCCTATCCGGGAATATCTCGATTTCTACCTCGTCGGAGTCACATCTTTCGACAACAACACCGATTTGAGAAAGCTGCTCGCCCCACGAGGCAGCATTGTGAGAGTAGCCGTTAGCTCTCTGGATCTCCTCAAGAAGAGAATGTTGGAAGGTGACAGTTGGAATATCAATCCCTCCTCGTCCATGTTGGTAACGGACGCTCTAAACCCGCCAGCCTGAGCCCCGTTTGCATGGCAGTCCCATGATCAATCGCTCTGAGGTTAGATCTATTCACCTCAGAAAAAGACGTCACGCCCATTTCTCTCAAGATTCCTCTGATCTTGCTATCGACCTCTTCAGCGCTCCCCTCGAGATCGGGGGAGACCACGGCGCCTATGCCAGCACATTTTGAAATCACAATTGTATCTGCTGAGACCGCTCCTTCTAGTCGAATCATGATGAAACGCTGGCCTGCTGCCAGCCCTGATTTCTTGCTAGCCATGCCTATTCTAGGCAGCGCAACCGTAGCCCCCGCTCCATCTAAACTTGCAGCATCCACCAGGATTCCGTCAAGATTTAGCTCAACACATCTTCGAGATAGCTCTTCGACCCTGTCGACGCGATCAGAGAGCAAAACAAGCGACCCAGGCTCCATCCTGCTTCTGATAGAGACTAGTATGGAATCCAACTCAGCATCATTGAGTCTTGGAAGGTCATCGAGATCAACAATGACCCCAATGCAGTTCAAAGACTCCTTTTCGAGCTTAGCAAGGACATCATCTCCAACCATGAGTAGGTCCCCGGACTCAGGAGCACCTCTGACAATGCACGGGCCAATATTGCTAGAATCATCAAGAATTGGAATCCAAGGCCTCTCCAGAATCAACTCGTGGCTTTCTTCCCTCGGCCCCCTCATACGTCCCCCGATCCGAACATCGGCAGTCGAGTCGACACGACCGGATCCAGACCCAACAATCCCGATTCCGGAGAAACGCTCTCCTCTGCTGACAGAAGGATGTTCATCTGCGAACGGGGAGTCACCTGCCTTGAGGACAAGAGAGCCATCTGAAATCTCAATTCCCAGCGACGAGATCAAATCAAGCGCATCTTCAGGCACATTTACGGAACCTCTTTCGGATAAGACTCCTTGAGGGATGCTGCCACATTCTCCGCAGATTATTATCTGCCCCCCTGTCATTCCTATTCCCGGATTATCTCCCGAGGAGCCGATTATTATCACCGTACCTCCAGACATCCCGGAACCAACATTTGAACCCGAATCACCTCGAATTAGGAGTGTTCCCCCAGACATCCTGGATCCAGCATTGTCTTCGCTCGATCCGTGAATCACAATGGAGCCTCCGGACATCTTGAAACCCACGCGCGAGCCAGCATCCTTCTCCACGACCAATCTGCCTGAGGACATCCATCCGCCTGCCATGGATGCAACAGATCCCTGCACGGTTGCAGTACCTCCCCGATTCATCAGTCCTGCGCCTTCCCCGAGATTTCCAAGGAGTAGTGACCGCGACTCATCCGGAAGTAGGCTAAGTGCGCCAATTTCGCCGTTTTTCGGCTTCTCGTCACCCTCTCTTCCCCACCCTATCCGGACAAGTAAATCACGTTCAATGGCTTGGACAAGCATCCTGTCCAAGTCGCGATTCAGCTTGACACTTCTATCGGACGCCATCGACTCCCTCGCCCCGTCCCCTGCGTGGCATGTCTTGAGCATGACGGGATGTAGGCGATATAATGCCGCTAATCGCCCAATCTTGATATCCCTCCGAAGGTAGTGAGCGTCATGTCCTCGGCGAGAGTGGCCATCAATGGCTTTGGAACGATTGGAAAGCGCGTGGCTAGAGCAGTGCAGGCCCAGCCCGATATGAGCGTCTCTGGAGTTACGAAAACAGGCCCGAGTCACGGGTGTGGCCTTGCACAGAGGCTCAACTTCCCCTTGTATTGTACTAGTGACGACCAAGAGGACATTGCAGCCTTCGAGAAGGGGGGTTACCATGCCGAGGGCGGCTTGAGTGATTTGCTGGCCGATTCTGATATTGTGATAGACTGCGCACCCGGGAAAATGGGTCACGCCAATCATCAGAAGTATGTCGATGCTGGAATTAAGCACATCTTTCAGGGAGGGGAGAAGCACAGCCTTACTGGGCTGAGTTATACGTCTTCTGCGAATCACAAAGAAAACATCGATGCCGATGGCACCAGAGTAGTATCATGTAACACAACAGGTCTTGCAAGGACCCTGGTTCCGTTGAGAGACGCCGTGGGGAGCCTATCGGTGGAATGTACGATGATCCGCCGCGCAGCAGATCCGGGGGACTCCAAGAAAGGACCAATAAACGCGATAACACCTGTCCTCAAAGTCCCGAGTCACCATGGACCAGATTTGATGACTGTGGCCGGGGGAATTGAGATTACCAGTCTTGCAGTAGCCGTTCCCACTACGATAATGCATGTCCATTCGATAGTTGTTGAACTTCCGGACGGTCATGGGATGACCACAAGTACTGTTCTAGATCTATGGTCTAAAACACCCCGCGTAATCTCTATGTCAGGTTCTGCGGATAGAATCCCCTCCACTGCCGAAGTGATGGAGATGGCGCGAGATATAGGTCGCCCCTGGGGTGACTTACACGAAATATTTGTGTGGACCGATGGTGTAAGTCTCGATGGCAATACTTTGAGATATTTCCAAGCCATACATCAGGAGAGCGACGTGATCCCCGAGAATGTCGATGCTGTTCGCGCCCTAATGGGCATAGAGCATGATTGGAGAGCCTCGGTTGAGATTACCGACTCTTCGATTTCGGCTTCTTTGGTTTGATGCCCAATAATGCCCATTCTCCCTGAAGGGTGAAAAGTCTGACCGCGGCCCGCGCTAGAGTATGATGGGCCGTTCACGAGCACGAGCGATGATTCTCATCATCATTGTCGCATCCCATACGACGGCCACAGCAACTGCAAATTCGTATGCTCATCTGCATGAAGATGACGACTCGAATAGCGCCTACGTGACACCTCCTTCGCCATCAATGGCTTCTGCGGATATACTGCCACCTTCGAATTTAATTCACGGCCCTTATGGCGCGTATGACCCACTTCTGAACCCTCAAAACACGTATTCTCTGATTGAAAGTATAGAATTCGATGGGTTGGTAATCATCCAGTCGACCTCAACGGATCTAAGAGATATGATTGAGGTTGTAACCGCAGCCGGAGGGACTTTCCAGGATTTCTATCCTGACCATGCTGCTATATTCTCCATCATAAAAGGGCCCGAGGGAATTAGTACGATTGAATCGCTGTCCATGGAGCAATCTGTACGATGGGCAGAACCATTCCCGATTTCATGGAGGATAGACCCCTCCCTAGTAGACGGCAAGAGGTCATTACTGGACATCGATGTTCATCTGACTAGGAATATAGAATCAGCCGAACTCAAATCCATGGAGGAGTCCCTACTCCAGTTCACATATGCGCCCGGATCCGATATCAAGTGCGAGGGCAGGCTGTGCCAGGCTAGGTCAATCGACTCGCTCGTGATAGCAAGGCTGCTTCTCGATGGACGTGTAATGCATATTTCCGAGGGCGCTAGCATAGTGCCCCATGATGCAGACTCAAGATCGATAATGGGCCTATCTCCGATTTCATCCGCCCCTCCTTTGAATTATGACGGATCGGGAGAGATAGTCTCGATAACAGATACTGGCATCGATGAAGATCATCCTTCAATAGAAGACAACATCAGGGCCGTCTACAATCAGTTTGGCCCAGATAATTCGGCATCGGACACAAATTCTGGCCACGGCACCCACGTCACGGGAATCATCGTGGGAAATGCCTCTGGAGATAATCAGACCTTGGGCATAGCGCCTGCTGCAGAAGTAAACTTCTACCAAATCGAGTACGATGCTTCCGGCCTTCTAGCCCGCTGGGGGACAATATACAGCATGTTTTCCCATTCGCTGAATAATCAGGCGCGAACCCATTCCAATGCATGGGGCAGCGTTAATCAGCCAGGCGAATACACCACCGACTCAAATTCAGCGGACTCATTTATCCTAGACCAGCCATCGTATCTGGCAGTATTCGCTTCTGGGGACCTAGGTTCCACACAAGGAGCAACAACCACGCCGCCCGGCACAGCAAAGAATGTACTCACTGTGGGCGCATCAACTCAAGGTTCGGGGAGCGGGCAGTCTCCAAGCTCCCCGTGGTCCAATAACTCGGGCGGAACCCTCGACGGGCGAATAAAACCAGATCTAGTGGCCCCCGGCGGCGAGATATGCTCTGCTCGCGCACAAGAAGCCACAGCAGTTCCGGGCGAATCCTGCTCCAATGCTCTTCATGGTGACTCCACAACTCCCCTCTATTTCTCAGACAGTGGATCCTCCATGGCGACGGGGGCCGCCACAGGCGCAGCCCTGCTGGTTAGGCAATATCTCAGGGAGGACTTTGGAATATCCGAACCAGATGCATCCCTCGTCAAAGCAATTCTAATCAATGGGGCGTCTGACCTCGGTCAACCAGACATACCGAATTCCAACGAGGGATGGGGGCAGATTGACCTCATGAGAACTTTGAACCCGATCTCGGACGATGGGACTGCCCTCAACACGCTCATGGACTACGGTCATGAACTCAGACCCGGGGAAGCACTGGTACAACTTGTCGAAATTCAACAGGGTCCTCTTGACATCACCCTATCATGGACAGATCCCGAGGGTTCGGTAAACGCTCCAGACAGCGCTTCTAGATTGATCAACGACCTGAATCTGGTGGTGACAAGCCCAAGCGGCACTCAATACGCTGGAAACGCCTTCTCACAGGGATTCAGCATACCGTCCACCACTATGGACGACCTCAATAATGTCGAGAGATTGCGCCTCGAAGACGCTGAGAGTGGCACATGGGTAGTTGAGGTTAGGAGCGTCGCAGGAATCGCTCAGAATGGTTATTCCTTGGTAATCACTTCAGACGCACAATGGGTCGAACACGCGGATTTCACAGTATTAGACGACTCGCTGAGAATCAATGACGACGTTATATTCGAGGGAGAGCAACTCCTGATACAGATGAAATGGCGTAATCAGGGCAATATTTTGAGCGAGTCTTACAGCGTTGAGATATTCGATATAACCGAACAAGAGAGCATAGCCACAAATGCCCGGCCACGCCTCTCACCGGGGGGAACCGAGACATGGGCGGTACAGCATGCATTCCAATCCGTTGGGACGCACCTGCTCGAATTGAGGATTGATGTCGATGCCGATGTGGTAGAGTCAAACGACGAGATTACAGGATTGAACAATAATATCGCCCAGTTGGAGATACAGGTATCCAAGCAAGGTCTCGAGATCATCCCTCTGCTGCAGAATGGTTCTGTACCCGATTCTGGTGAGATTGATTCGGCATCATCCAGAGTTCTCGACCCAACTTCAGAAGTCTCCTCGATGTTCGATTTCATAGTGAAAAACGTCGGTACCTCGGATGTTACGATATCCCTTGTCGCCACTCCTGTCAAACAGGTAATCGACGGAGGTGCGTTGGTAAATCCAGACGATGAGTGGGCAAGGGCGATTTCAGAATCAGGCCCAATTGAATTAGCCGCTTCAGGCCAACCCAATGACAACATTACGGTCACTCTGACAATGACGGATGAAAGTGCCGACCCCGGCGCGCAGGGTACGCCCATATTTGCAGTGCCAGGGGATTTCCTGTCACGAGTCATCGTAAGGGACATCCAGAACCCCACTGTCGTCAATAGCAGATCCTTCGAGGTCGAAGTCCCTCGTGTCGAAGGCCTTCAGATACTCGCCAGCGGACTAGACGACTTCTCTTCTCGACCAGGAAATTTCGCCTCTTTTGACATGGCGGTCTTGAATACGGGCAATGGGGATACTGTCTATGAGGCACAATGCACCTCCGCCAGCGGGTGGTCGACACGAATAGACTCCATCTTGTCGGATACAGTCCTATTGCCCGAACTGGCAAGATTGGAATATATCACAATACCAGTATCGGTCCTAGTTCCTCCTGCAAGCTTTGGTTCGCCTTCTTCCGGGCATGTAGAGATTGTTACATGCACGATTTCTTCCCCTGACGGCGACGGTCCCAGCGAAACCATACAGGCATCTCTGCAGGTGGAAGAGAGCAGAGACTTCACCACGACGCTTTCAGACGGCGATGGGAACGAACTGCCTCCGATCGCGGCTTCGGATGACAGGCCAGTGCTGAATATGGTCAGGGAAGACACGCTGTTGGAAATATACAACAGGGGCAATATCGACATGCAGATGTCTGTGACGATCAGACTCTCTGACTCAACATGGGGGTTGGAAGCAACTCTGAATCCAGAATCGACTAATCCCGCTGCGATAGCCGTCTTCGACGGCGGGGCCTCCATTGAAGTCTTTGTTGAGGCAGGTTCCTCGACCAGCATCTTGGCAACTTCCATAGCACCACCAACAGCATCCATGGGCGATCGTGCATTGCTCACGTTCCGAACTACGGAGGGCCAGCAAGTCACTGCGATCGACTCCTCGAGATTCGTTCTCCAACCACGTCTGGAGATATCCATGCAGGCTCCCGAGACCCTCGAACTATTAGCGGGGGAATTTGCAGAATTTCCCCTTAGCATTTCCAATCCGGGGAATGTGCGACTTGACCTGTCTTGGGCTTTCACGGGAACTGCAGAGGGATGGTCGATCGGCCTCCAGTCTATATCTCCTCCTTCCATAGAACCGAATCAGGATCTCACACTGGTCATGGGAATCGGTATTCCTGCTGGTTGGTCCGTAGATCAAACAGGAGAAGTAGTTTCAATCATCGTCGAGGGCTCAAATGATCTACTTGAAGGCGAAATCGAACTCCAGTCAGTCGACATCCAGGTATCGGTCATGGAGACATGTGGATTTTCACTTGAGGTCTCCGAGTACCCATCATTGGAGGCAGGGGACTCCTCGATATTCTCTGCAGCGGTGCACAATATCGGCAACATCCCCTCTGGCTTCAGCATGGATGTGACGCAGGAGTCAGATGTGTTCACGGAGTTGAGCGCCTCGGGAGAACTAACTGAGATGAGCCCAGGGGAATCGAGAACTCTTGACTTCACTCTCGGCGTTAACAAGGAAGCAACCCCCGGTATCGAGAACTTCCTGGTAACACTATACCCGACAGGCCAATCTTGCGATGAGGCCAATTCGGTCTCAGATGAGCCTCAACCCGTGACGGTCTACGTACTACCGTCCACAGGAAGCGGAATCGGCAACTCACTCCCCCCGTTTGTCATGCCGCTTCTCTTCATCCTTCTCGTCTTTGCTGCAACATTTGGAATAATTTCTTTGAGACGCTCATCGCCTGAATCCGAGAATCCGGGAGAGGACTTGATTCCAGAGGGCTCTGCCCTTATGCAGGGAGAGGCATCCACACGCAGGATGAATGCGTTGTCCACCGAGGCCGCTGATGAAACACTCAGTACTGCTGTGAACAGAGATGATATGGAGGCGGCCATCAGAGACTCAATGCCCAAATTGGATCTGCCGCCACTTCCTGGGAAAGCAGCTCCGCCGCTGCCCCCGGGCGGACTCCCAGATGGCTGGTCAATGGACCAATGGAGGGAGTACGGATCCGAATGGCTCAAGGAGAACTCGGATTAAGTCCGCAGCAGTTTAAGCACCATCGGCACATGAGGTAAATCAATGGAGTCTTCGGAACGTAGTGAATCGATAATATTGTTCGGCCCTCCCGGCGCTGGAAAAGGCACACAGTCCGGTCTCATATCCGAGATGACTGGAAAACCGCAGGTTTCCACGGGAGATATGCTGCGTGAAGCGGTGAGCGAGCAAAGCGATGTCGGGAATGAGGCCAAGTCATACATGGAGAAGGGCCTACTGGTTCCTGATTCAATCATCATCGAGCTGATCAGGAGAAGACTACAGCGAGAAGATGCGATGGATGGGCTTCTATTCGACGGATTCCCTCGCACGATCCCCCAGGCGCAGGCCTTGGAGGAGCTGACTCCTGTATGCATGGTACTTTCCCTGAATGTGCCGGACGACATCATAGTCGACAGGATAACTGGAAGAAGAACCGATCCCGAGACTGGAGAGATATACCACATAGCACATCGTCCTCCACCGGACGACGTCGTCGAGCGAGTCATACAGAGGACGGACGACACCGAAGAAACCGTCCGCCAAAGGCTTTCGACCTTTCACTCGCAGACATCTCCCTTGGAATCCTACTACAGGGAAAAGGGAATACTGGTCGAGATCGACGGCGCGGGTCCGATGGAACAGGTGTCCTCATTGGTCCGCGATTCGGTCAATAGGCACACGGGGAGATAATCGATGGGAGTCAGAGGCAGGACCAGGCCAAGAAGATCCAAGATCGCCTCTGGCGCCGTAGGGAGCCTTGCAAGAATATGGCTCAGCAACCCTTCGTCAGAAGTCGCTCAGGCTGCTGGCTCTGCAATGCTCAGAACCGCTCGCAGAAATCGGGTCAGAATCCCCGACGAACTAAGAATGAGGGCATGTAGGAGCTGTAGGAAAATGCTCAACTCTTCAAATTCAAGAACGCGGATAAGGAGTGGCCAGGTTATCGTAACCTGCATCATCTGTGGAAGGGTTCACAGGTATTCAGGAGGCGATTAAAATCTCTGAAATCAAGGTTCCCAGAGCCGTCATGGAAGCGGCAAAATCTAGAGATCTCCAGACCACCATAAGAGTTGGAAAGGGCGGGCTCTCAGAATCTGTGGTGAACGAGGTTAGGGGGCAACTCGATTCTAAGCCACTTGTCAAGATTAAGTTGAACCGAGGTGTGGCGGGGGAGAAATATGCCAGACTTGGTATAATCGCTGAGATAGAAGAAAAAACGAATTCGCATGCGATCTTCGTTAGAGGTAACGTGGCTGTATTGTGGCGACGTTGAGCTATCTGACAGGTAGCCTTCATATGGTCCACGCTGAAGCCGAAAGCATGCCTCGCACACAATGGCATCGAAGTCCGATTAACCTCTCGATTTTCCTCGTGAGCTGTTTGGCTTTCGCCCCCACTGTTACGGCCGCCGCTATTTCCACAGGCGGAGGCGGGTGGACACCACCTTCGGACATGCCTGATTGGATTACCCCCTTGGCATTCGTAATCCTCATCGCAGTATACGCTTTAATCGTCTTCGAGGTCGTCCACAGGGCACTGGCAGCCGCTATCGGCGGGATCGCCGTCGTAGTCGCACTCCATGCAGTGGGCGACGGACCAGATTTGGGGACCGTTGTCACTTGGATCGATGAAGAGACCCTGGGGCTACTCATTGGAATGATGATCATCGTGGACGTCCTAGCGAAAACCGGCCTATTCGAATGGGCTGCAGTGCAGGCATATGCCTACAGCGGAGGCTCGATATGGAGACTTTCGATAATTCTGTGCGCAATTACAGCAGTTTTCTCCGCATTCCTCGACAATGTGACTACGATTCTGCTGATCGTCCCAGTTACAATCCAAATATCCAAGGTCCTCGATTTAGAGCCCGTGCCCCTGATTATTGCAGAGGTGATGTTCTCAAATATCGGAGGCGCAGCAACACAGATTGGCGATCCGCCGAACATAATAATCGGCGCGCAGCTCTCGCCCCAGGCGCTCTCGGATTATGACATGCTTGCAGGACAGGGGGTCACATTCGTCGATTTCATAGTTCACGTCGGGCCTGCTGTGGTTATCGCAATAGCCCCGTCATTCTGGCTATTGTCGCGCCTCGAATCGAAGGGACTCTCTGGTGCCAGGCATCGTAATGTGGACCTGCTCCGTCTTCGATATGGAATCAAGGATGTCCAGCTATTGAAAAAATCCGGCGCGATACTGACGCTGGTCATTATCGGCTTCTTCGCCCATTCAGCATACCCGCATCCGCTGCTAACAGTAGCCACAATAGCCCTTGGAGGCGCAGTTCTGATGCTGCTCTTCACATCTCCCCATCACGTGGAAGAGCAGCTTGACGCTGTGGAATGGACTACCATCATATTTTTCGCAGGACTCTTCATAATGATTGGAGGACTTCAGTACATGGGCCTGATTGATAGTATTGCTGACGGCATATCCGATGTCATTTCGAGGGCCTCCGAGGATAATAGGCTCATGGTATCCGTGGTGCTGCTTCTATGGGTCTCTGCGATAGCATCCGCATTCATCGACAACATACCGTACACGGCGACTATGGTGCCAGTGGTAATCGAGCTTGCCAGCGACCCCAATCTGGGCCTCGAACTCGCGCCCCTTGCATGGGCCCTAGCCCTGGGTGCCTGTCTTGGAGGAAATGGTACCATCATAGGAGCATCTGCCAACGTGGTGGCTGCAGGTCTTGCTGAAGGGTCGGGCAACGACATATCCTTCAACAGATTCTTCAAGACCGGATTCCCGATAATGATCCTGACCATAATGACGTCAACGGTTTACGTGATCGTTAGATATGCGATCGAATGGGATAACAACGTCATACCATTCGCAATCATAGCGGCTATGATGGCTGCATCTCTGTTTTGCACCCCAATCATCTATGGGAAGTTCGCAGATTCCGTTGATGATTCAGAAGTCGAGTGATAGCGCCTACGTACATCGTTCTCTAAGTGGTTATTGCACTCCCCCCACCCGTCTACTTGATATACCGAAGGCAAGTCGCAGGGCTGCTTTTAGTGCACCCCTTCAGTGATGCTGAGGGGGGAAGTGGATGAGGCCTCGTTGCCCTGCGGGGAGACAATGTGGCCTAGGAATCCAACGACGAATCGAGAAGCCTG
>DAVB01000062.1 GCA_002505455.1 Euryarchaeota archaeon UBA52
GGTCAAAGGGGCCGGACTTAAGCTCCGGTGGCAAGGCCTTCGTGGGTTCAAATCCCACCCCCTGCACCAACTTTCCATGGCTCTGCATTTCACTTCTCAGGCATCATGACCAATGTGAAGCCTAAACGGCTGTCGAAACCCATGGGGTCGAGCTTTGTCAGGGATACAGTCGCTGCAAGAGCCGCTTGGGGGACCATTACAGAATTCAGTATCCTTCTCGCCAATGTCTCCTGGAGCTCGGCCCTGGATTCAGAGAGAGCATTATCCACCGATTGCTCGAGGTATTCGTAGTCCAGCACATTATCGATTGAGTCATCGCCCTCCGGGGATTGAACGAGTACTTCGATATCAAATTGTACAGGCTGAGTCACGCCTCTTTCATGATCGTGGATTCCCATATCTACCTGTCTTATGAGTTTCTCCAAGCGTATTGTGCCCCACTCTCTCAATCCGAGATGCAAAGCTGCATCAGTCATGGAAGATTGTCGTCCCATCAAATCACCTCGAAAGCTGGGTCCCTGTCTCTCTGACGGAGCCTCTCCCCTCCATCTACATAGATGGTTTGCCCAGTCACTGCTTTCGCGGATGCGAGGTATGCCACTGCATCGGCAATATCGACAGGGGTCGGACCGATACCAAGAGGTGCGGATATTTGCGCTTTAGATAGCCCCTCATCATCCAAGTGATCGCTGCCCAGGGTGTGACCGGGGGCTACAGCGTTGATTCTGACTTCAGGGGCGAGATCCTTTGCGAGTGTCATCGTGGCTCCTTCAAGAGCGAATTTCGAAATTGTGTAAGACAAGAAATCCGCATTCGGAGATGCGATTTTGTAGTCGAGAATATTCACAATCCAGCCACCGCCATTGCTTGAAAGAGAATTTGTAAGAACCAGTGGAGCGAATACATTGACCTGCATGTGGTCGTCCCAGACCTTCAAATTCATAGAATCCAGTCGATCGTGGAAGTAGAGGGAAGCATTGTTGATGATTCCCGTAATGGGGCTGCCAATTGCCTTACTTGCAGAATCAAGTAAATTCTCCACTTCAGAGACATTTCCAAGATCTGCTCTAACGCATGCTGCCGAGCCGCCCTGTTTCTCTATCATACGCACTGTTTCCATAGCCTCTTCACTTGAGGAACGATAGTGAACGACGACTGGAAAGCCTTCATCGGCTAATCTGAGCGATATAGCACGGCCTATTCGTTTGGCGCCTCCAGTCACCAGTACTGCGCCCTGCATATGCCGCCTGCCGCGCTACACCAATTTCAACCATCGTAATGACGGTGAGCACTTCTCGGAACCATTAATCCACTCCTGCGGCCGGGTCGTTTCATGTCGCGTCGGCTGCCTGTAGCCAATGGCAACTCAGCCATTGCTCGTCGAAGAGCGGCCAGGAAGCGTCTACCCTCTTGGTTTAGGACCTCTCTTCCAACGGGGCAGGCACAGGAAGAGTTCATCAAAATGCGAGAGAATGTCTCGAAAAATAACCTGAATACCGTATGCGAAGAGGCCCGATGCCCCAACATACACGATTGCTGGGGGAGGGGGACGGCCACTTTCATGATAGCAGGCCAGTCCTGTACAAGAGGTTGTAAATTCTGTGCAGTTGGAACTCTGAAGAATCCGCTGCCCTTGAATCCTGATGAGCCCGAAAAACTTGCAGAAGCGGTGGATGTAATGGGCATTAGCCATGCAGTGATAACCGTGGTTAACAGGGATGACCTTGCTGATGGAGGCGCCTCGCACTATCGTGATTGTATATTGTCAGTGCACGAGAGGTCTCCCGATGTCGGACTTGAGCTGCTGTGCTCAGATCTAGACGGTAATCTGGAGGCTCTTGGCATGCTGCTAAAGGATCTGCCGCTGAGGGTTTTCGCACACAATGTTGAATGCGTTCCTCGTCTAGACAGCCGTGTCCGAGATTCGCGAGCATCATTTCAACAATCACTTGATGTCTTATCTGAGGCTGCGCGACTGAGGCCTGATTTGAAAATAAAATCGAGCCTCATGGTTGGACTTGGGGAAAGTGATGAAGAAGTGGTTGAGGCGATGAGTATGCTGAGGAATTCTGGAGTTCATCTGCTCACCATCGGGCAATACCTCCAACCATCAGACAGGCATCTCCAGATCGACAGGTTCCCAGAACCTTCATCATTCGAAATGTGGGATTCTGAGGCCAGAGCGATGGGTTTCGAGGGAGTTGCATGTGGCCCGCTGGTAAGGTCGAGTTATCGTGCAGGGCTACTTTGGGAAGAGGCCATGGGCGCAGAACCTGTTGTCACTCGTGATGCTACAGGCTCAGCAATCAGCAGCCTTCAGAAGTCCGCACATATAGCAAAAGAGGGCGTGGTTTCATGACTGATGACAAATCGATACATGTTCCAGACGCGCCTTTCAGACCTGGTGAAAAGGCATCCTTCGGGAAGTGGGATTATGCGCCAGGAGATTTAGAAAAGCCAGATCCTGAGGCTTGTTCTTCTGACGATACTCGGGCTCATGCTGAGGGCTTGATTCGCGTACTTGGGGATGACGATTCCAGATCCGGCGCTTGGGATCCTGATATTGATGATGGAATTCTCTTGGAAGGTCTTGAGCACATGGTGAGATTGAGGATCTTTGACGAACGCATGATGAAAATGCAGAGGACCGGGAAGCTTTCTTTCTACATGAGATCCTTGGGCGAGGAGGCGATAGCAATCGCACAGACCATGGCTCTGCAGAATCAGGATTGGGTGTTCCCAACATATCGCCAACCAGGGGCGCAATTTGTCAGAGGCAGGGATATGGTCAGCATGATATGTCACTGCATAGGTAACGTTGAGGACAACGTGAAGGGGAGGCAGATGCCCGTCCACTACACCTACAGGGATGGCAGGTACATCTCAGTCTCCAGCCCCGTTGGCACTCAGTTCAGTCAGGCTGTTGGGGTGGCTATGGCTTCAGCCTACAAGCAGCTGGATGAAGTGACCATCACATGGATTGGGGATGGGGCCAGTGCAGAAGGAGACTACCACTACGCGCTAAATTTCGCAAGCGTGTATAGGGCCCCTGTTATCCTAAACGTAGTGAACAATCAATGGGCCATATCAACCCATGCGAATTTGGCTAGCGGCAGCAGCACCTTCGCGGATCGTGGACTTGCGTATGATGTTCCGTCCTTGAGAGTTGACGGTAATGACTTCCTAGCATTGTATTCAACGACTCAATGGGCACGCCAAAGGGCCTCTACAGGCAAAGGGGCGACTCATATCGAGGTGCTAACATATCGTGCTGGAGCCCACAGTAGCAGCGATGATCCATCCAGGTACAGGCCTTCTGACGAATCTTCAGCGTGGCCCGGGGGCGATCCCATTGATCGTCTGAAGCGTCACCTCATCTCTGTTGGTTCGTGGTCAGATGAAAAACAAGAGGCGCTTGAGGCGCGAATCGATGGAGAAGTCATGCAAGCGTACAAGGAGGCGGTCAAGTACGGAGATCTGGCAGAAGGGCCGTATCCATCCTCTGACACCATATTTACAGAGGTTTATTCTGAAGTGCCATGGCATCTTCGTGAGCAGTGGGACGAAATGAATCGTCTGAGGGGTGATTGAATGTCTGAGATGAACATGGTTCAAGCGATTAATTCGGCTCTTGACGTCATGCTTGACAGGGATGAGAATGTCCTGGTATTCGGAGAGGATGTTGGTTACTTTGGGGGTGTTTTCCGCACATCGGATGGGCTTCAAGAGAAGCATGGCGCGCACAGAGTATTTGACACCCCACTTTCAGAAGGAGGGATTGCGGCCATAGCATTCGGCATGGGGCTAAATGGATTGAGGCCCGTATGTGAAATTCAGTTTGCCGACTACATTTTCCCGGCATATGACCAGATAGTCAATGAGATTGCGAAACTGAGGCATCGTTCTGGCGGGGAATTCTGGACGCCGGTTACGATAAGGACTCCTGCCGGAGGAGGTATTCGAGGAGGTCACCACCACTCTCAGTCGCCCGAATCCCAGTTCACACATACGCCCGGTCTGAAAGTAGTTTATGCATCGACTCCTTACAATGCGAAGGGGCTTCTTATCTCGGCTATCGAATCGGAAGATCCAGTTGTCGTATTCGAGCCCAAAAGATGCTACAGAGGACCGTTCTATGGCGATCCTCACAATGTTCCAACATGGGCAGACCATCCGGATGCTGATGTCCCGGAGGGGCACTACACAATTCCAATAGGGCAAGCAAGACTCGCGAAAGAAGGCGATGAGTGTACAATTGTTTCATGGGGGACGATGGTGCATGTGTGTGAAAAGGCAATAGAAATGTCCGGGGCATCATGCGATTTGATTGATTTGCAAAGCCTAGTCCCATGGGATAGGGACGCAATTGTTGAATCGGTAAGCAAAACTGGACGCTGCATAATAGTTCACGAGGCGCCCAAGACGAGCGGTTTTGGGGCAGAGATGGCTGCGAGCATTCAGGAAAGATGCTTTTGGGGCCTTGAGGCGCCGATAAGGAGGGTTACTGGGTGGGACACTCCGTTCCCGCACACTACCGAGTGGGATTACATGCCGAGCCCGTCTAGAATCGCAGAAGCCATACGTGAGACAGTGGAGGCCTGACCATGGCGAGGAGAGCGTTCAAACTGCCTGACATTGGCGAAGGTGTCGTTGAGGGTGAGGTAGTTACCTGGCATGTCGAGGTAGGTGCGAGCGTTTCTGAGGACGATTCTATCGTCGACATAATGACTGACAAGTCTACCGTTACGATTCCATCGCCCTACTCGGGAGTCGTGGTAGCCCTACACGGAGAAATTGGCGATATGGTAGCTGTCGGCGCTGTATTAGTAGAATTCGACTCCGACGAAGAGACGAGCGATTCGTCACCGCCCACTGAAGAGAAGGAGATGGATGTCGAAGAATCCCCGGATGTCCCCGAAAAGGTAGATCCTCCTGCAAAAATGCCTGAAGCAGCCACCAAAGTTGCGCCGCCACCTGCGGCAAAGGCCTCGATCGCCCCCAGTGGACCGGTACTTGCTAGTCCCGCGGTCAGAAGGCGGGCAAGAGAGTCCGGAGTTGATCTTGGTGCATTGAAGGGCAGTGGGCCAGGAGGACGTGTGCAACAATCAGATCTCGATGCGTATCTAGCTACAGGCGGAAGTTCGCCAAGTGCACCGAAACAAGTCTCCAGGAATGGGACAACGGAAATCAAGGTTGTAGGCCTAAGGAGGAAGATTGCAGAGCAGATGGTTCGCTCCAAGAGCGCCATACCCCACTTCTCTTACTTCGAGGAAATCGACATAACTGAGCTTGAGGCACTCAGGCAGCTGTTAAACTCGAGCAGGGGAGAGGACCAGCCCAAATTGACATATCTACCGTTCATCATGATGGCACTGTCCAAGGCTTTCGTCCGTCATGAGAAATGCAATGCGATTTATGACGAGGAGCGTGGAGTGGTCATCCAGCATGAGGGTGTGAATCTAGGGATAGCGACCCAGACAGACAAGGGGCTCTTTGTTCCAGTCGTGAAGCATGTTGAATCCATGGACGTTTGGCAGTCGGCATCGGAGATGCAAAGAGTCACTGGTTCTGCTCGTGATGGGAGCGCTACTGTCGAAGACCTCACAGGCTCAACTTTCACCATAACGAGCCTTGGCAGAGAGGGGGGGCTCGGGGCGACCCCGATCATCAACCACCCAGAGGTCGGCATACTCGGCGTCCACAAAGCACGAGATAAGCCCGTCGCCAGAGGAGGCTCAATAGTGATCCGCCGCATAATGAACGTCTCGAGTTCGTGGGATCATCGAGTTGTGGATGGGGCCGATGGCGCTGCACTAGTTCAGGATCTGAAGAGGATGATTGAGCATCCTGCGCTTATTTTCATGTGAGGCTTCGACATGGTTGAGATTCGCCGATGTGAAGTGCTAGTTGTGGGAGGCGGTCCCGGGGGGTACGTCGCCGGAATTCGATCTGCGCAATTAGGCCTTGACACAGTCATAGTGGAGGGTTCCAAATATGGCGGGACCTGTCTGATTAGAGGCTGTATTCCCTCAAAGGCAATCATACACGCCGCCGAGCGTTTCGAATCCCTTTCCCAGCACGCGAAAGATGGCGGGCACATGGGGATCAGCGTTCGTGAAGCTCCCTCTCTGAACATGAAGCACCTGGTTGATTGGAAAGACGCGATAGTTGATCGGCTCAACAAGGGCGTTGAGTCGCTCCTCAAGACTGCGGGTGCAGAGGTAATTCACGGATGGGCTACATTCACAGGCCCGAAAACATGCAGGGTCGAATTGGATGGCGAACAGCTAGATATTGAAGCCAATAATGTGATTCTAGCAACTGGCTCGTCCCATATCGATCTCCCATTCATGCCATGTGATGAAGAGTTGATCCTGTCCAGCACAGGCGCTCTTGATCTTCAGGAGCTTCCCAAAACTGCTGCTATCGTAGGTGGCGGATATATCGGACTTGAGCTTGGTTGCGCACTCGCTAAACTAGGAACGGAAGTCACGGTGATTGAAGGCATGGGAGATGTCCTTGCAATGATGGATAAGGAGATTAGAAGGCCGCTTGAGATATGGCTCAAGAAGCATGGTGTGAAAATATACAGAAACGCACTGGCGAGGGGTGCTGAGCGAATCGAGAGTGGCGAAGAAGGGGAAATCCGCCTCAAGTACGAAATGGATGGGGAAAATCATTCAATCGATGTCGACCGAATCCTAGTTACAGTTGGAAGAAGAGCGAATCTATCTGGATGGGGGCTTGAAGAGACGGGTGTTCGACTGGGGCCTGATGGTCGTTTCATACGCACAGACAGGAAATGCAGAACCAATATTCCAGGGGTTTATGCGATTGGCGACGTCGCAGGCGAGCCAATGCTCGCTCACAAGGCAAGCGCTGAAGGGGAGATGGTGGCAGAGATCATCTCAGGGCTCGAGAGAGAATTCGACAACGTCGCCATACCTGCCATCGTGTTCACGGAACCTGAAATTGTGTCTGTCGGACTTGATCCGAATTCGGCGAGGGAAAGAGGCGAGGACATCATAACTGGGAAGTTTCCTCTTGCCGCTAATGGCCGGGCTTTGACTCTCGAAGCAGAGAAGACTGCTGGTTTCATCAGAGTAACAGCAAGGAAGAGTGATCACGTTATACTGGGCATACAAGCAGTAGGGAGCCATGTAGCTGAGTTGCATGGCGAGTTTGTTTTGGCCCTGGAAATGGGTGCTTTGCTTGAAGACATAGAAGGCACCATTCATGCGCACCCGACGATGACTGAGGCATTTCATGAGAGTGTTCTGAAGACTCTCGGACATGCAATTCATTCAGCGTGAATCCTTCTGTTGAAATGCTGTGGCCCTTGTGCGGCATCATGCGAATTGCCAGGATGGTGCGTGGTGACGTCGTCGAATACGCCGAAGCTGTCCGAACCATGAGCAGGCTCCGTGATGAACGGATTGACGACTTGATACCTGATACCATCCTATTTCTCGAGCATCCTGAAGTTGTTACTATGGGCCCGAGGGCTCGAAGAGAAGGCGTCACTGCCGAGGGATACTCGACTGTTGACGTGGACAGGGGCGGGGGGCTCACTTGGCATGGGCCGGGTCAAATCGTGGTATATCCCATCATAAAATGGGATGAGTCTGAACGAGGTGTGCCCCAGATTGTCTCTAAGATCGAAGATTGGGTGATATCTGCACTTCATGACTGTGGGATCGATGGTGAACGAAATGATGCGATGATGGGGGTTTGGGTCAATGGCCACAAGATTTGTTCCGTCGGACTGTCATTCAGGCATTGGGTTTCAAAGCATGGATTGTCAATAAATATACAGACGCCTGGCGACAGAGTCGAGGGTTTGGAGTGTTGTGGACTGGACGCTGGCATCACGACTTCACTTCACAAACTCGGTCACACGCATGATCTGGAAGGCAGGATCATAGATAGAAAGAGAATCTCTGAGGCGCTGGTTCACACTGCTCCTGAGGCCATAGGAAGAGTACTATCACCATCTGAGAAGTGGAGTGTAATAGTATGATTTCTGACTTATACGATACAAGCAATCGGCCTCTTTGGGGTTTGAAATCCGAAATCGATTTTCTTAATCATGGATCATTCGGAGCATCTCCAAAGGCCGTGCTCGAGCGGCAAAATGCCCTCAGAGAGATAATGGAAATGGATCCTGTGGAATTCATTGAAAATTTAGGAGTGGAATTGTGGGAAGAGGCTCTCAATCGGCTATCCGATTTCGTCAACGCGGATCCTGCTGGAATGGCATTTGTGCCGAATGCCACTACGGGGGTAAATACTGTTCTGGCATCCTTGAAACTTGATGCTGGCGACAAGATCTTGGTTACTGATACCACATATCAGGCCTGTAGAAATGCAGTGGACGCTGTCGCCAAAAGAAGTGGATGCGAGGTTAATGTCGCTTGCATACCAGTCCCACTCGATGATGAGGAACTTGCTGTTGAAGCGGTCTTGGATGCGGTCGATGATAGAACTCGTCTAGCCTTGATCGATACAATATCCAGCCCTACAGGGATAAGAATGCCCTTTGAGAGGCTCGTAAAGGATCTTCAGAACCAGGGCATCGACGTACTTCTCGATGCGGCTCACGGACCGGGGCTGTTGCCTCTGGATATTGATGCCCTAAATGCAGCATATGTGACGGGGAATTGTCACAAATGGCTATGCACACCCAAGGGCTCTGCATTCTTACATGTTCGAGAGGACAAGCGATCCATGAGGCCCTTGGTCATCAGTCATGGCGCAACTCTTCCGAAATCGATGGGTAGTCGATTCAGACTCGAATTCGATTGGACGGGGACTCTTGATCCCACGCCATGGATGTGCATACCTCTTGCAATAGAGTACCTTGCTTCCGTCATTCCAGGGGGTTGGGATGGAATTATGGAGAGGAATCGAAATTTGGCGTTGGAGGCTAGATCGCACATAATCTCAGAAGTTGGACTTCAACCAGTTTGTTCAGAGGATTTTGTGACGTCTATGGCTGCGTTCATCGTTCCTGGGCCGCCTTTTTCTCCGGACCCGGACCCTCTGCACACACGTCTCCTTGAGAGGTATGGAGTACAAGTGCCTGTTCTAGGATGGCCTCCCCATAATCGAAGATATCTGAGGATCAGTGCTCATCTTTACAATAGCATCGATCAGTATGAGAGACTTGCTCAGGCACTGAAATCTGAGCTCCGCTCTTGAGCAACCATTGAAGACAGAGCACGAAATCCAGAGCACATGCCTTCAGCTGTTATTGCCATAACAGGAGCTTCGGGATCGCGATACGCGGTTAGGTTAATTCAGATTCTCGCAGACTCTGGCTGGGACATCTTTCTTACAGTCACAAGAGAGGGCGCAATCAACCTGGATCTCGAATGTGGAATCACGCCAAAACAACTAGCCGAAGAGTATGGCGTTAATCTTGAGGAGAATCAAAATCTGGCGGCTAGATCTGCTTCTGGTTCTGCCAAATTCGATGCTTATGTCATCTGCCCGGCGAGCGGTACTACCATTGGGAAAATCGCTGCGGGAATCTCAGATAACCTAGCCACAAGATCTGCCCTTGTAGCTCTTAAAGAAAGAAGGAAGCTGATTTTAGTCCCAAGGGAGACGCCTGTTGCAACACCTCATCTGGAAGCGATGGCCAAGCTCTCCTCATGGGGCGTGGTGATTCTTCCTGCATCCCCCGGATTCTACAAGAATCCGGAGACTATTGACGATTTGATCGATTTTGTTGTTGCAAGGATATTGGATCAGCTCGATGTTGAACATGAAGTTGGAAGTCGGTGGACTGGAAAGGAAGTCAGTTGAACAGAAGTCAGCAAGTATTGAACTGTTGACTTCCGGCGCTAGAGGCATGAGAGGGGCATCGGCGGTGTTAATGACGGCCCTTCTGGTCGTCACCCTGCCAGCAATTGCTGTCCAAGAAGAAATGTCAGAAATGGAGAAAATGAACGGCTTCTCGACTGGCACATCGATGTGCAGCATCTGTATTAACGAAATAATGGCGAATCCCTCCGGATCAGAGCAAGGAGAATACCCTGATGGGGAATGGGTCGAGATAGTCAATGTCGGAGGAGGTCCGGTCTCACTTGAGGGGTGGTATCTGGAAGATCAAGGAGGGTGGATACACTACATCAATGAGTCTACATGGGTCGGTTTCTCAGTACTTCAAGAGTCGTGGGTAATCAACTCTGGTGAGCACATTGTTGTTGCTGAAAATAATGTGGGGACTCTTAGGCTCAATAATGGCGGAGAGGTACTTTTTTTGAAGGACTCTGGAGGTACAACAGTACACAGAGTCACAACTGAGAATTCTGAATCCGGGGTTTCCAAGGTCAATAATGGCGAGCACACCGGTGACGATCTCTTTGTTGATTCTGAAATCTCTACCCCTGGAGAAGACAACGCTGCTGATCCAGTCAACTATTCAGGAGGGTCTGAACTTCTATTCACACGAATAATGCCTGTGGGCGTCAGTGGTCATGAGGCTGACTGGATAGAAATTCAGAATGTGGGCGATAGTGCAATCGACATGTCCGGTTGGAGTATTTCCCGTAATCGTTCGTTCACTCCGCCATGGACGTCCCCCTGGGTGTCGACATTCCGGGACATATCGATATCATCTGGGGAACGGATCATACTAACGTCTGAACCATCTAGTCTCCCAAACTGGTTAAGCGACAGAATAGTCGACGGCGAGGTGGCAATGGATACTATGCCAAGACTCATAGATTCTGGAACCGCACTTCAACTGATTAGCCCGAATGGAACGATCATTGACACGTTGGTATACGATGGGGGTAATGCTGAGATTTCGGAATGGAACGGTCCATCAGTGTCCGTCAGAGGGGAAGGAAGTGCGGGGCTGGTGCTGATGAGAGGGGATGGTTGCACGGATCTCCCAGACACTGACTCGGCTGCTGATTGGGAGATCAGAACTTTCAGAGTCGGAGCATCTTTGTTTTGCGCAGAAGGTCCCATTACCGCAGAAACGGCAGATGGGGTATGGGCTTCCATTGGCCCGGAGGGGGCCCTTGGTGATTTGATAGGGTGGATAGATGGTGCAGAAACCTCGTTGCACATACACATATACGAATTTCTGAGCCCAGATGTTACACATGCAATACTACGGGCAATCCAGAGGGGGGTCGATGTTACCATTCTACTCGAGGAAGGGATCTTGGATTCTAACTCAGTTGGTGAGTCTCAGAAAGGACACGCGAATGTTCTACATGATGCTGGGGCAGATGTACTATGGATGGTTGATCCCAATGGGATGTCCTCGCCATATACCTATATTCACAGCAAGATTGCGATAAGGGATAATTCAGGGGCATGGATTTCATCTGGCAACATGAAGGATTCAAGCCTCCCGCCTGCAGGCGATTCAGGGAATAGGGAATGGTCCCTGTTCATTGAATCCCCCACCATTGCTGCTAAGCTCTCGGAATGGATGTCTTGGGACGAGAATACGGATCAAAGGTATACGAAGCCACATGGTTCATGGGCGTTGCCGCCGGATGGTTGGATTCTTCCAAGCCCAACTGGTACGGCCTCAGGCGACCCGAGTCTGACGGACTCGGATGCCTCGCTTGGATTCAGAGCTCTTCCGATAGTCTGTCCGGATAATTGTCTAGCAGAAATAATAGGTGCAATCAACGAATCTGAAGAAACTCTCTACATCTCAGCTCAGTATCTTGATGTAGACTGGTACTGGGGTTTTAGCGATACGAATCCTTTGCTGGACTCAATAAAGTCGGCTGCAGAGAGGGGAGTCTCGGTTAGACTTCTCCTGAATGCGTTCTACGCCGATGAGGAAACCTGGGATCTAGTGGAGCTAGTAAATGCAGAGTGGAATGAGTCTGGTGGGCTAGATGCGACTGCACGGCTTATGTCGACCTCAGACTCCATAACAAAACTGCACAATAAGGGCATGATCATAGATGATGAGACTGTGCTCGTTGGGAGTATCAATTGGGGTTCGAGTGCGATGTTGAGGAATCGCGAACATGGAATTATGATTATGGATTCTGATTTCGCATCCATTTATGCCTCTTCATTCGAGAATGACTGGAACAGAGTTGATGAGAGGACTGACACCGACGGGGATACTCTTCCCGACCTATGGGAATCCATCAATGGGCTGAATCGCCATCGCGCGAGTGTGGCTGGAACTGCTCTTTCAGAACAGTCTCTCGATCCAGATGAAGATGGCCTCGATAATCGAAAGGAGTTCCTATTGGGAGGCGATCCAATGGATGAGGACACCGATGGGGACTGCATCAAGGACGGTGACGAGTGGGAGTTTGCTGCAAGCGTGTTGAGGCCTGAGTCGGCTGCCATAATCTCGGAAGACGTCGATCAGGACGGGATTCCAGATGGCGAGGAGTTTGGTTGTACTGTGGAGGTGATTATTCAGGATGATGAAGAAGATGAAGATGATACAGTGGATCCAACACCTGTAGAAGATGATGATGATGGATTTGTTAATCTGCGGGAAGATCCCCTTTCAGCTCCGGGGGCCAAGATTCTGCTCGGTCTTACGATTATCGCTGGAGTTTTCCTCGCACTAGCAGGAGCCAGTATGCTTAGGAAGCCGAAAACTAAGGCTAAGACGATGCTGATAGATGATGAAGGGTACAGGTTCGGGGATGATCCTGAAGGTGCCATCCTCGCAGGTACTCGATTTGATGAATCCGTTGAAGACGCTCGTGAAAGAACGACTGGACGAAACGATGGCAAACATGGGGAGATTGTTCTAGATGGATTCGGATTCGAGAAAATGGGTCGCGATGAAGTTCAATGGAGGCTCGATGCTGGCGCGACTATCGAGGAACTCAGAAATGAGGCCGAGGAGGGCGGTCCCTGATGGGGCGCATACGCCATATCGATTGGATGAAGGGCATAGCCATACTTTTCATGGTTCAAGTTCACACTGCTGCGGTAGTACCCCCAACGGGAGTAGATGTCGGTAATCACCCTCTAGCATTCCTAGCTGCGGCACTTGGGGGCATGGCTGCTCCTTTGTTTGTCACGATGTCGGGATGGGGCGTTCATTCGAGTGCGAGGAGAAAGGGGCGAGAAGGGAAAGATTGGATCGCTTGGATGGTGCCGAGGGTCTCGATACTATTCTTGTGTCAGATATTGGTTAATTCACTATTTCACGAGAATCATGGAGGTAGATTCGATATATTGACGCCAGGCATACTCACGCTATTTGCAGTATCTGCGATATTGATGCCCGTGTTATCGAGAATAGGGACCTTCCCAAGAGCAATTCTGATGTTGCTCCTTATTCTAACACCCTCCGTCCTAGGAGGGCATGCTGGTTCAGACTGGTCTTGGAGTGTCCGAATACACTCGGACGGGGTCTCAGAGTGGTTTGAACGGCTTCTTATCAATGGCACATATCCTGCCATACCGTGGTTGTCGTATACGATACTAGGTAGCCTGATTGCTGATTTGAAGGAGGATGGGTTAACCACGAGGCGTGCCTTCTTCGTAGGTTTGGCTTTTACATTCTACACAGTACTGGCGTCCATCGTTCAGAATGAGGCCTGGGCCCTTACTGAAGGTGAGGCAGTTCTCACATTCTTCCCAGCCAACTCTGAATTCGTTATCGTCAGCGCGACATTCGTAATTCTTCTACATATGATCTTGGAGAAGATAGAAAACGATGCACTAGGGTCGAATGTAGAAAGGATTCTGAGGAGGCTAGAATCAGCGGGAAGGCTGAGTTTGACCATCTATGTGGGACACTTCGCATTGCTTGGCGCCTTTGTCGCGATATACGGGGGAGTTTCATTTACGCTTGAAGTATCATTCGTGCTTACAGTAATCCACATGATTGCATGGGTCCCAATATCAATCATCCATGAACGAATCGCACCCAACTACAGCCTTGAACAAGTGATACGTGTCATGGGTCAGAAGTTGTCCAGGTGATTGGTCCGAACCATATTTGGCCATTGGAGTTTGATGCCTTTATTCTTGCATGGTATGTGGTAGAAGGAGATAGGTCTTCCAAAAGTGTGCTTGAAGAGCCAACCTGGGCCGTACCCTGATACTCGGAGAAAGGCCATGATGATTCGGATTCCCCGTGGTCGGAATCGCCGTAATAGACTGTGATTTGGGTATCGGTCCCGTTATCGTAAACATCCCAGAACAAATTTGCAGATGTGCTCATGACGTAATGTGCGGACATATTGCGTATGATGGGGTCGAATACGGCATAGTTGCCCCTCACAGGGTCATCGACCCACACAGGGAGATGGAATAGGGACTCATGGGTTTCATTCGTGAGCGGGAATCCCCATGCCTCGTGATACGGGGCCAGATTGTAGCCAGATGCGCTGGATAGGTGCACCACCCATGCATTGAATTCTTCCAGATCCGTGTGGGGCACCTCCGAATTGGGGAGGTCGTAGTAAACGGTAAGCGCATCTGTAATTGGAGTCCATCCCCATTCTTCTTTGATGATCAGGTATGTGTCTAATGCAACCCAAACAGACCAGTCGTCAATATCTGCGCCGCTTCCGAAATAATTTGTCATCCTCTGGTGCCTTTGTTCGGAAGTAGTAGCGCTATGGCCACTGATACCAACGAGTTCCTCCATCAGATAGACACTGGCAAAGTTACATCCCGTTTCAGTCGTTCCGGGAAGTGTTGAGGGCATCCACTGGTGATTGTGGCCTAACTCATGAAACATGCCCCAGTCACCTTCAGATTCCATATGCGAAAGATCGACGGCCCCGCTTGCAGAAGCCAGATGGGCCATGAATGGGTATCCGGAGTGCATCCATCCTGCTGAAATTTGAACATCGAAGACGGCTCGCTCGATTCTTGGCCAGGGGGTGAATCCGTACAGATCGTGTTCCATCTCCAGAGCCTGATCCCAGAAGTCCATCAGATCCTCCGGATTGTCAAGAGTGCGAATCTCCGACGATGGCACGGACATGATGAACTGGTCGCTGGACACCTCAGCCCAAGGAGCTGGATAGTCCCTAATTAATTGCCAATCTGAAGATGAGGTCTCGCCGTGCTCATATTTCGGTGCCTTGACCGCCCCATCGAAGTTTATCCATGCGGAGCCCAGGGGGTCTTCAGGGGGGACTGCCAGATATATTGGGCCGCCAAAGGCATTTGCAATTGAGATATTGGCACTTTCTATTGCGAATGAACGAACTATCGAGGGGAATCGGTAAATTGTGGATTTATGCCACAGGGTATCGCTGTGCACGCCTACTTGCAATAATGCTCCTGAGTCTATCAAATCAGAGGACATCGTGGCATAGACTTGCTCCCCAGGGGGCGCGTAGAGCCCAGTGGAAAGGAGTATCATTGAACGGGCGTTTGAGTATCCGAACTGAGAGGGCAAACCTGTCTGGTTAGAGTAGAATGTGATATTTTCTTGTATTCGAGGTGAAGATGCTTGTAGAACGCCGGGGAATTCAACATGACTCGGATGAGAGGGGGTGAGGCTTGGGGGCATGACGGATATGATCCCCGATTCTATCGATAGTAATGTGTCCTCCAAGGGATCCTGTCCGAACTCATGGCCGTATTGTGCATCGATTATCGTCCACCCCGAGGAGTTGACCACGTGGTGGAGTCTTGACCAGAAATCCGGATAGTCGTATGGTACAAAGGAGATCAGGGGGCTGAGGCATGTCCCGATTGTTGTTGCTTGCTCGTCACTCAGAGTAATCGTTCCGGATGTGTGTTCTATGATCGATTGAGCGGCAATCCAAGGCGTCATCAGGGGATCATTGCCCCAGTCAAATCTCACATTTTCACCCCCCTGTCCGTGACTGGAGGATACGAGCAGGCCAGTATGGTGGGCGATTCTATTTCCCGGGTATTTATGCGCCACATCATCGTTGAAGTAGGACCAGTACCATGAATGGCCGCCCATGATTAATCCGCCTCCTTCCGATACAAACTGAACTATAGCTGCGTTATCGCCTGAATCGTATCCATTCCAGAATTCTGCCATCAGGCAGTCAACTCCGGAGAGGTCGTCTGGATGCACGCTGCTTGTTGAATGGCCCTCAGCCTCTAGCTCATCTGAGAATGAGTCGAATCCGGCACCTGTCGCTAGGCCCACTTCTGCGTTCTGTCCGCATGCCCATTCGACGGCTCTAAGTGCGAAATCGAGTGCATCTTCGTTGGAAGTGAAATCGACCCATGACTCGTGCCCGTAACCTATCATCTTACCACGTCCCACATGTGATCCCGATATCACTGGAAAATCGTCTGGCCCGGCAACCGCTATCGGGAATGAATAGGGGCCCACGGGAAGTATCGATGAAGCATATCCGGGGTAGTCGATGGAACCTATGCCATAGGAAAGATCTGACTGATCTTGTTGAGTGTCAATGACTGACAGCCATACTCGTTGCTGCAAAGAGCCTCCTGAATTATTCGCCCAGAGGGAGTGGAATGTCCAAGGGTGGCGTTCTGTGGGTATGCCTTCTATCGTTCCATTAGGGAGGAATTGCAAACCATCCGGGAGAGGTGGATCTGATTCCCATGATTCGATGGTCGGACCTGCATTGGAAGGGGTTATGGAAATCTGAGTATTGACTCGAAGGGGCATCTCGAACGAGGGCCACTGGATGCCAGATGGAGGCGGTATCTTCACCTCGATGTAAATCATAGCACTCGTTGAACCACCTGAATTAGACGCAGTTACTGTGTACTCTCTCAAGTCAGATACACTTGCAGGGATTCCCGATATCTCCCCTGTAAGTGAATTGATGCTGATTCCCGGAGGGAGATCCGGCTCAATGGACCAATGATCGACCACACTCAGAGTCGTTGGGGACATGCCCGTCATAGGAACTCCCACCCTCAAGAGAAGATTGGATTCAGGGTAACCTATTGATGTGGGTGCTACGTCTGTGACCCTGATCAGAATTATGCCTTGGGACGATCCCTGTGAGTTAGAAGCCGTGATTGTGTACTGCGACCAATCAAAAGTCGTAGTGGCATTCCCCCTAACAACTCCCTCATTATCGAGATGGATTCCATCGGGTAACATCGGAGTAACGGTCCACACGATGCTTTCCCCGGGGAATGGGTGAGGTACAATCTCGATTAAATCGCCAACAGCATATTCGATTGGTGAATCGGGATATGCGAAATTCACAGGGACAGTGGGAACGATGGTTATGCTGACGGTGGTAGATGTGTTTCCCGCCTCATTTGACGCCCTGATCACATGGCTAGTGGAGGCTTGCAGTGTTGATGAACCGGTTATAGAACCGGAAGCGTCGAAAAAGAATCCCTCGGGAAGAGGGGGGTGTGATGTCCATTGCATGGGTTGGGCACCGGTCACGATTGGGGGTGGAAGATGACATTGCTGACCTGACGTACAGATTAACTCGGGCGAGTCGTATTGGAGATTGTCCGGAGGTTGAACCGTTATCTCAAGGGATATGTCAATCGATGAAGAGCCGGCTGGGTTTGAAGCTACTATTGTGTGCACTGAGTTTCCAGATTCAAGAGGTGTTCCGGACAGTACTCCTGTTTCTGAATCAAGGAGCAACCCCTCGGGTAGACTGGGAGAAACTAGCCATACATCTGGTCCATCTCCTATGAATGAAGGGGAGTACGGATCGATTTCGATGCCGACGTAGAATTTTGTCGAGGATATACCGTAATCCAATTCCCCGGGTGCATTCAGGTTCCTGCATATTCCTCCATCGAATATCTCCATGACTGAGCAGTCTTGGGGTCTTGGTTCGAGTTTCAAACAATCTTCAGAGTTCGGTGTAGTATCACAAGGATCGTCTTGACTGGAAGGGTCGGGGCCGGATTCCAAGAATCCTAAACATCCGGAAATAGGCACAGAGAATAACATGATTGTGACCAATATGGCCATCGAGGCGTGTCGGCTCACAAGGCGTCCCTGCATTGGCGACGCATCAACATGTCCTTCTTCTCATGGATATGCTTGGCCGGGCTCGAAACAATATTGGACGATTGAGAAATCGTTTTTGAACGACTCGACGTCCGACTTCACTGAATTTAGATCATGGCCGTCGATGAGTGCTCGCTGGAAGAAATGCGCGACTTGGTCCATTTGATCGACGCCCATCCCGACACGTGTTAGTTCAGGGACTCCGAGTCGGAGCCCGGACGGAGATAGGGCCTTTGTATCGCCGGGTAGCATATTCATGTTGGTGATTATGCCTGCTTTTTCCAGCATCTGAGCAGCATCCCTGCCTGCACCGGAGTCTGTGTCTCCGTGCCTGGTCAGAACTTGATGGCTTGCTGTGTAACCCCTCTCCTCTGCGAGCACGTCGAAGCCCCGCTGTGCTAGCGATTCGGCTAATGCCTTGGCATTTCTTACGATATCTCTTGCGTAGTCCTTTCCGAATGCCTCGAACTCGGCGAGAGCTACAGCTTTCCCAGCCACATGGTGGAGGTGATACGATGAGCATGTTCCGGGGAATACAGCATTATTCAGCCTCCTGTGCATCTTCGGATCATCGCTATCTGATATCAGAAAACCGCCCTGGGGGCCGGGGAATGTCTTGTGACTTGAACCCGTCACGACATCTGCTCCTTCCCGGAGGGGATCCTGAAAGACGCCCCCTGCAACGAGTCCGAGAACGTGTGCTGCATCATACATCACCGAGGCGCCTACCTCATGTGCGGCATCGGATAGTTCCTCGAGAGGGGTCGGAAAAAGGAAGACAGATTGGCCGAATAACGCAACACTCGGCTTGATCTCCCTGATGAGTTTTGCAGCAGCGTCAATATCCGGTTCCATCCTCTCCACATCCCACGGATATGTGTGGAGATCGAGCCCCCTGACTCCAACTGCGCCCATATTTGCATGGGAGATGTGCCCCCCATCCGCTGTCGAGACTGCGGTTATTGACTGGCCTGGTTTGGATAGGGCTTTCAGAGCGGCAATGTTTGACACGGTTCCTGAGATGGACTGTATATTCACGAATTTTGAATTGAATACCCTCTTGGCAGAATCTATCCCTAGCGATTCAATCGTGTCGAAGTCATCACATCCCTGGTAGTATCTCTTGCCAGGGAGTCCCTCAGCATATCTCCCGTGCAAGTCCGAGGAAACAGCCCTGGCCACTAATGGACTGAGGATGTTCTCGCTGGCGATCATGGGCAATGATGTCGCGTAATGTCTTCCCGAAGCTTCGACAGCGTCCAGGACGTCGTATGCTCTCTGCTTACTCTCCATGCACCTATCGGGTGGAAAGGGTCCTAAATCCTGTGCCAAGAGCATAGGTCAATTTGATGTGCTCTCGGCCTCCCATGAATGACATGGGCCGGCACATCCCAGCAATCACAGCTACTCTCTTGATCGTCCTATCCATGTCTCCGATGGCGCAGGCAACGGACACCGACGGCGATGGTTACGATGATTCGGTGGATGCATTTCCGAATGATCCGTGTGCTAATTTGGATACGGATAACGATGGCCTTCCTGATGATGTATCGCCGGGCTGCACGAGTAGCGGAATCGTAGCGCATACCTCTTTTGAAGATCCTCTCAACGGGAGCATCTACATCGACACGGGAGACTCGAGTGTCGATCGTTATCTATGGAATAACGCAGGTGAATCGCACGTTTCGCACAATGTCACAACTGGTTCAGAAATGGGTTTTCAACTCTACTATCAGTCCACGGGAAGTAATGGATTGACCGATGGGGATTTCTTTGGAGCGGTAGAGTATACAGGGACCGTCGGCAGTTTTACCGATGGTAATCAGGGCTATGAGATGTCTGATGTAGATGGCATAGCCACTCTAGAGCTCGACATCGTGGATGGCGATTCCGTAGAATTCGACCTATATGTTCAGCAAAAACTTCAGAGTGGCCAGAATGCAAACTGGGAAACGGCTGATAAAATTGTGATTTGGTTCGACGGTGCTAACTCGGATATCGAAATACTGAACACGACCGGTGACGATATCGATACGGCGCACACCTCTCTTCTTGGCGTCTGGACCACGTATGTGGTTGATCTAACGGGCGCGGGTGCTGGGAGCCTGAAATTCATGCTCCAGTCTAATGCCGCGACTGAAGCAATCTATCTTGACAATATCACGTTCACCGGAGGTACCGCCCTGGTTGAAGATGATGACGACGACAATGACGGCTG
>DAVB01000063.1 GCA_002505455.1 Euryarchaeota archaeon UBA52
TTGTGGGCTATGGAAGAATATCGAAGGGGGTTGCAGAAGTAGCCAGATTGCTAGGAATGAATGTACATATCTTTGACCCCTTTCTCGATGAAGATTCTGTAAAGAACTCTGATGTGGTCATACACGACTCTGTAAAATCTCTTTTTTCATCCTGCACGCACATAAGCATACATTGTGCACTGACTGAATCCACACGTGGAATGGTAGACTATGATTTAATTCGGCTCATGCCAGATGTTTCCCCCGACGGGATAGTCTGTGGTAGGCATATTGTGAATTGTGCAAGAGGGGGCATATTGAATGAGTCGGATGTGTACAGAATGCTAGATTCGGGACATATCAGGAGTCTTGGAATAGATGTTTTCGAAAATGAGCCGGAGGGAAATCCTGTTCTATCTTCACACCCTAACGTGACTTCAACCCCCCACATCGGAGCTGCTACTGCAGAAGCTCAGAAGAGGATAGGGGCGGAAATTGTAGACTTGATCTTGTCCGAGTTTGACTCTTAGACGAGTGAATGCATCTTCTGAAGGTCAACAGCATAATCATCCAATTCAGGAGGGATGGGAAAACCTTCGAGAGGGGATTTGAGAGATAGGTTCCTTTCCTTCTTTGCTCTCCATATTTCAGCATTAAACTGCATCATCGATTTTGTGACTGTATCGCTCGAATTGATAGAAAATCCTGGTGATTCTGGATACTCACTTTCATACATCGTGCTATTGCCATATAGCACACTGGATAAGTGGTGGCAGAACAACGGACACACAGGGGAGAGTATAGCGAGAGAGCCCTCAAGAACAGTGTGTAAAGTCCATGCAGCGCTAGGATCGCCGTCGTAGAGTCTGTTCTTCGCCATTTCCATCCAATGGCTTGGGAATACTCCTGTTAGGAATGTCTTCACCGCTTGTGTTGCAGAGTAAATATCGATTTCCGACCAATGCCTTTCCGTGCTTTCCCTCATTCTGTCATATTCTGAAAGTATCCACATGTCAGCATTGGATAGTTTGGCCGGTACGGATTCAGGAGGTTCGAACTGACTGGCGAACCTTGCAACATTGAATATCTTAGTTAGAACTCCGAAATATTTTGATTCGATTTCCTCGGGGTTAATGTGGAAATCATCTCCGACCTGTGCTTCTGCTGCTTTCCAGAGTCTGAAGCACTCTGAACCTATCTTGTTAGCTCTAAGCTTGACTGATTTCCCATCAGGACCTCTTATCTGCCATGATCCTGTTCTCCCTCCAAGGCCACAATCTAGGACTGAATCTGCATCGATTCCGTTGCCCCAAGATTTTGACATCTTTCTACCCCATGGGTCCATCCCAAGTCCGTCGATCCAAACGGTCTGAAACGCTGGAGAATCCAGCAAATGAGCGCTCTTGAGCATCGTATAATAGAGCCATGTCCTAACGATTTCCTTCCCTTGTGGTCTTAATGCAGTAGGAAAGGCCCTCTTGAAATTAGAATCATCCCCCCCGTATCCAGAAACGAACAAATTCGAATTTGATGAATCCATCCAGGTATCGAAGACCTTGCCCTCACCAACGAGTTCTCCAAGATCGAGATCCTCATATTCCCCGAGGATTTCCCTTGTCGAACGATTTATTGCAACAGAACCTGGTGGAGGAGCCTCACACCATGGCCTGACATATGAGCCACTTGGGGGCACGACGATTGTTTCACCATCCTCGGAATACCATATGGGAATCTCGGTGTGGTACCATCGCCTTCTACTGATTGGCCAATCTATGCTTATGCTCTGCATCCAATCGATCAATAATTGCTTGTTACGCTCCGGTACAAAGCGTACCCTATCTACAAGTTCTTCAAGTCGATCCTGTATGCCTACTTGCTTAACATACCATTCTTTCAACAGTATAATCTCAATGGGATTGCCGCCTCTCTCGCTGACAGGTATCTCTTGGTCCCGTTCCTCAATCGAGTCGATTTTACCTTCTCTCTCGAGTAGTTCCACAGCCTCATCTCTAGCTTCCATCACAGTCATCCCCGAAAGAGGTCCGGAAATGTTCGTCATCCTACCGTCAAGGTCGATGGCTGGATAGGGGTCTAGGGCTAGTTCCCTGAACACCGATACGTCATTTTGATCACCGTAGCTACACACCATGAGGACTCCTGATCCGAAGTCCATTTTCACTGAGGGGTGTGCCATAATTTCGACTGATTCTTTTCGTCCGTCCACCGGCATAGGGAGACATATTCTCTTTCCGATCAAGTGAGTGTACCTGTCATCCTCTGGATGAACCAGAACAACACCGCAAGCGCAGATTAATTCGGGTCTTGTAGTGGATATGATGACTTTCTCCCCATCTTCAGTTAACCATGCGACATGTACCAGTCTGGTTGCTCTTGATACTCTGGTAACCTCAGCATCTGCAATGGTTGTCCCCTCGACTGGATCATAGAGATTTGGCCTTAGATCCTCGACAATGTCACCTTTCAATAATAATTCGACAAAGATTGACTGGGTCACAGACCTGTACTCCGGAGAATCAGTCAGGTACTGCGTATCAAAGTCGCATGAGAGTCCAACTCTTCTCGCGGTTTTACGCATTGCATCGGTATACTCGTCAATTGTAGTGCGGCATTCGTCAATAAACTCTGCACGATCAAAAGTTCGCATCTTTCGATTGTGTTTTCTCTCAACCGTGAATTCGATATTGATGCCATTCCTGTCGACACCCCATGGGAAATACACTTCCTTGCCTAGGAGTCTCTGGCTCCTTGCGATAACGTCTATCATGCTATATTGTGCGACGGCACCAATGTGCCATGTGCCGCTAGGATAAGGTGGCGGAGTGTCTATTACGAATATCTCCCGCTCAGAAGACGGATTGAAGGAGGAGCGAGATTTGGATGCGGATTTGTCAAGTTGATCTAGGATCTTATGCTCGAGGTCCACGGACCATCGCTTGTCCTCGAATCGCGTCTCACCCATATTTCTTCAGCCTCGGGCATAGTACAATGCACTTGACGATTGTCATTCATCGTCTTTAACGCGTGAAGATACCCAAAACATCCGTCGTATTGAAGCAGTTACTGCCACGCTCATTGGTCATGGCGACTCGCGAGGCCCTGCAGCGCGCGAAGAAAGCGTTGGAGGGCGTTTCTGAGAAAGCTGGGTCATTCCGAGGAGGCAGATCGAACAAAAAGGGACTCGGTTTGAGTGGTATAGATACTAGCGATATCCTCATCAAAGCCCCAGTGGTAACAGTTGTACTATGTCTAATAGTTACTGGATTTTTCATAATGCACTCTGGGATAAATGATTGCAGGGATGGTTACAATCCGTCATGGTGTGATGAAGATGCATCGATGAACGTGAATGGTGACTTGGAAGTTTATCTGCCACAAGGTTCAGACGTCAGTCAGAATCTATACAGAGTTGAAGAAACATGGACAACAAATGTTATGATAATCTATGTCGAGTCTGAAGATTATAACATCACAACCGTTCGAATCCTAGAGGAGATGGATCGTGTTGAACGAGGTCTCAATACTCATAGAGACGATAATGGCCAGAATGACGATATTATCTACGCATTATCGATATCTACAGTTGTGAAGGAGGTTAATTCCAGTGCAGGACGCGTCATCAGCTCTTTTGGATCTGGCATAGCGACCGCGATAGGAAACGAAGAGCTTGCTGAATCGATTAATGATACGCTAGCTCAAAATGAGGATTTCCTGGGTAATTACGACATACCAGACGAGCAGCAACGAGTTGACCAGATTCTAGATGAAATGCCTCAAAACGCCCTTGACAAGCTAGTTCGTGACGTGGGTAGAGATTCTAATGGAGATGGTATAAAAGAGGCTGAAAAAGCCGGCTATTGGAATCGCGCTGTAATCATCATAGGTGTTGCAGATGACATGGATCGCGATGGGGATGGAGTTGCAGACTCATCGGTCTCGGAACTCATTCAAAGAACTCAGGGCATAATATCCGATATTGCTAACGCCAATAACTGGAATAGCGAGGAGTCGGACTGTATTGAGGATGCGAATTCAACGGACGGGGAAAGGTGCCTCAATCTCAAAATGACCTTGACTGGACCTGTTCCCCTTACAAACGCCGTTACCGAGGAGTCATTCAAATTATTCTGGCAGGTTTTCCCCGTAGGGGGTATAGCAGTTGCCCTATCCTTGTTTTTCTTCCATTGCGACCTGCTTCAGACGGGGAGGATTCGATTTGTTCAAGGGGTTAAGGTCGTAATCATATCTGGTCTCCCCACTCTGTGTTCCGTATTCATTACGATGGGGGTCATCGGATTTACGGATTACGAGGTTACGATGACCGTGATTATTGTCGGTCCGATAGTGTTAGCTCTAGGCGTCTCATACGGGCTACACATAACCAACAGTTATGCTGAGTCCAAAGGTACGCCAAGAGAGAAGATCAGGACCGCCCTCGACTCAACCGGACGGGCTGTTTTACTCTCTGCTATAACTACCATAATTGGATTCATATCTCTGACCTTCACACCCATGGCTCCCATTCAAACGGTAGGTTGGTGTCTTGCTATGGGCATAGTAATTGTTTACATCATGACTATGCTAATGGTTCCAAATTTAACCATGATATTGGACTTGAAGAAACCTTCTCATCCGCCTCCCAGAATTTTCACTGCAAGCGTCGGGGTTCCAACCAAGTGGAGTAAACTAACTCTTGCAGTCTTCCTGGCATTTGTCCTCGTTTCTGCAGGATATAGCAGGACTAACGTGGAGGAAAACATCGATCTACTCGAGATGGCTCCAGAAACTGTTGCAGCGGTCGAGAAACTAGGAACTTATTCGGACGAATTTGACGGGGGCCAGCCCGGTTTCCTGCTCGTAGAAGCCGACATATCTGCAAATCCCTCGTTATTCAGCGACCCGGTTCTACTTGGAGACCCCTATGCCAATCTCGAGGGGATGGAGGAATTAGAGTCCAAGTGTAATCTCGTGGAAAGTACAACTGCACTGTCAGTAGTTTTCCTGATGAAGGCAATAGCAGTCGGAATCAATGTCTCTGGAACACCGATTGATGATGCAATAGATGATCTTCCTCTTCCCGATCCAATTGATGAGCCCGTCGGCCAAGTTTCAGATATACTGTTCAATAATAGTCGGAATGGAAATGTATCGTTCTGGGGTGCACTTGACCTTCTTGACGCACAAGAAGCCGGTGGCGTTCAAGCACAGAATTTCTTAATCTACGTTTTCTACAACAGTCTTTCCCTTGAAATGAGAGAGTTCTTCATCGCTCCAGATTTCCAGTCTAGTCTGATTTACATCGATATGCCATTCATGGACGTTCAACGTACGAAGTCAGCAACAGAGCAGATTGATCTCTATGCAAGTCAAGATACGTCAGGGGCATTGACGTCGACTCCTCTTGTCGGGGTCGCGTCCATCACGATAGAAGTGAATGAGCTGATTGTAGGATCGCAATGGAGTTCCTTGGGATTCGCACTACTGTTTACCGTTATTACACTGGGTTTAGTATTCAGAGATTTGAGGTTCGCATTACTTACGACGGTCCCAGTGGGATTCACAGTGGGAATGCAATGGTTAGTGATGGACTCTGGCGATGTGTCACTATCTCTGGTGACAGTAATGATTGGTTCGATACTTGTTGGCGTTGGTGTCGACTTTTCCATACATATTGCTAATCGAGTAAAGAAGCTAGGAGGCAGTATTGAGGCCATAGAAGTGTCATGCGCAAGCACAGGTTTGAGCCTGTTCGAAGCGACGATAGTGACTGCTGCAGGTATGACGTGTGCATACCTGATACCTATACCTGCAATCAAGCCATTCATCACAGTGATAATTATTCTCCTGGTGGTCGCTGCCCTTTCTGCGCTTCTTCTGCTTCCTGCGATATACTCATTTTTAGTAAAATCAGGCATACCACTTACAGGAGGTTCTAACTCGATGATACTGAAGATCTCCGGCGGACGTTCTAAATTAACCGACGACGGCCCCCAGATACCTGTGTATGAGGCTAAGGAGGCATGGTGATGGCGAGATGGTTGATGAAAAGTGAATTAGACGTATATCCATGGAGTCAACTGGTAAAAGACAATGGAACTCATTGGGATGGAGTCAGGAATTACCAAGCTAGGAATTTCATGAGGGATTCGATGAAAGTTGGTGATTTGATTCTATACTATCATTCGAACTGTAAACCCCCTCACGTTGCAGGGGTTGCCAAGGTGGTCAAGGAAGGCTATCCAGACCACACCTCGTGGGATCCTAATTCGAAATACATGGATGAGAAGTCCACTCCCGAATCGCCGAGATGGTTCATGGTCGACATTGCTCCCGTGGTGGAGATGGATGCAGTTTCGCTAGACTCTCTCCGACAGAATGGGGATCTCGAGGGCATGGCTCTCCTAGCCAGGGGGCAGCGACTATCCGTTCAGCCAGTCGATGAAGAGCATTTCAAGATAGTGTGCAAGATGGGTGGTGTCGATCCGACTTCACTAGATCCGTGAAATAGATATTTGATAATGTCAACATAGTAGTTAGTGGGCGCGTCATCGGTGGACGGTCGTCTCCACGTCTGCAGATTCATCAATCTCCTCCGCCCCGCTATCCCGAGGCATCCAGAGTCCCCGGTCGGGCTGCTCGCTTCCGCGC
>DAVB01000016.1 GCA_002505455.1 Euryarchaeota archaeon UBA52
TCATTGTCGTGGTCTTCAGCATCTGTCTCCTCAAGAAAGAACGAGTAACCAGGTTGTCTGATTAGGGCTGAGGGGTCTGCGACCTTCCCATAATATGACAGGTGATCGTGGTATGTTGGATCGTTGAAAGCGGGGTGGTTGAATGAGTCAATTGGGGACTGTGGGCCCTGAGACGCATCGGACTGTGGCCACTCCGCTTGCCCGCCTTGCTGATTCACATCACTAGCGGAGGACTCTGTTGAAGAGGAAGTTCGCTTCTCTTTTTGCTTTTCGTCATATGTCTCAAAATCCTGGAATGAGTACATCTGGGTGCTGAATAACATAATCCCGACCATAAATAGTGAGATGATTGCTTTACGACTACTGTTACCTGAAACCAAACTTGCCTTCTCTCCTAACACGTTACCACCCAGTATTTCACCCAGATGTTGTATGACTTATGAACGGTGCCCTAGTTTAGGAAAAATAGTATCAATGGCGCCTCGAAGTATCAATCGTGGCAACCTTGGTTTGAAATCTGTCGTTGTGGTCGGAGGGACATGGCGAAGATGCGGTGGATGCTGACCTCGAAGATACACAGGGCTACTGTAACAGGTGCTGACCTTGACTATGTTGGTTCCATCACAATAGACAGGGACCTAATGGATGCGGCCGGACTGGTTGAGTGGGAGGGAGTACACGTGCTTGACATAACGAACGGAAATCGTCTGGAGACGTATGTAATTGAGGGACCCAGGGGGTCAGGGGAGATATGCATCAATGGGGCAGCTGCCCACTTGGTGAATCCCGGAGACCTGGTAATCATACTTGCTTACTCAGGAGTTGAGGAGCTTGGAATTCTAGACGGGGGCCATCTTCCAAAGGTGGTTCACGTGGATGAAAATAATCGGCAAGTTCACGACCTATGATACTGGGATCCCTTGTTGATCTCAGATGCTCTGTAAAGTTGTTCGAGGAGGATTGCTGTCGCCATTTCGTGAGTCAGGGTCATTCTTGAAATTGAAATCTTCTTGCATCCAGATTTGATTTTGTCACTGAACCCATCAGCTGGACCAATCGCAAAAATCAGATTCCTATGTGAGAGGGTAACCTCGGAAATCATCTCAGCGAGCTCCATGCTGGTCAACATGGCACCCGAGTCGTCAAGTAGGATCAGTTCGGCCCCGCTTGATTCTATTCTCCTCTCATAATCTGAGGGGCTTGTCTTATCCTTATGGACCACCATTTCTATGCCGGCCGATAAATTTCTACTCGCGTAGTCATCTATTAGCAGTCTTGTAGCCTGCCCTTTTGGACGTCCATGTATGTGTACAAACACTCTGCCCATGGCCATGTCGGCACTGAGGAAGGCTTTTGTCCTTCGCAACGATGAATAGAGGGTGCCCTTTGGTTGGGCTGAGAACCATGGGATGGTGGCCCTTCGGAAAACGACGTCGGGATGAGATCAGGGATTCTCCACACATCAAGGGGGCGCGTATGTGGCTTCAAGACCTAAGGGAGATTTGTGAGAGGAACTACGAGAATCCCTCGGCAGGCCAGTCCTTGGTTCGTGAGATTCAAGTTGAGTGGTCTGACGCTAACAGAAGGGGAGATCTGGATGACTCACTCAGAGAAGGCCTTGACAGGAGAGCCTTCAGATTACTGAGATCTGATGCAGAGGAGTGGCTCAGATGGCTAGATAATGAGGATTTTTGGAAACCGGGATGGAAAGGTGGATTTGATAACGAGTGATTGTGATGTGGTTCTGGATTCTGACATTTGCCAGCGTGGGTATCGCTTGTATGTGGTATAGTAGACATCAACCATTTCCTGAGATAAGTGGTCGTTTTTCTGCTCTGTTACTAACAATATCATTGCTTTTGTGGCTATCAAGCACCGCACCCAGAGACACCTCTGAAGATATTCCAGCAATCCTTGCCGCGTCGATTGGTGGACTTGGTGTGGTATTCGGTGTAAGACACATGACGATCACCCATCACGACGTGGTTGTCGCGCCATTCGGAGGAGTGTTGCTATGCATAGGATCCATTAGTTTACTTTCAGACAGGTGGGGAGAATATGATCAAAGCGAGCAGTTGATTTCCTTCGCCTTGGCTTCAATTCTGGTAATGCTGGAGATCTACCTCTGCTTCAGAGGACTGGTGATCGGAATTCAAGGAATCTCTTGGTCTAAGTCGGGCCTGAGGCAGGTGCGGAGAGGCCTATTGGTGGGACCTAGGGGTGCGGTTTCCCATTTTGAGAAGTCTTGGCATCCGGAGGATCAGTGGCTAACGGCAATGAGTCATTCCGCATTGATGATGATTCATCAGTATGTTGGAAATACGGATGAGGAAATACATCACAAGATGGAGCTCGAGAAGCTTGGCGGGTTGGATGCTGTCGATAGTGCTTGGATAGAGGCAATAAAAGCCGAGCTTAGTGATTTGCAAACCCCGATGGGCCTAGAAGAGGAGTAAGGGTTTACGGTACGATTGTAAGTGTTGGGTGGCCTCGGGGGATTGTTATGGTTCGGATAACCAAAGTTCACACTGGAGGAGGCGATGGGGGGGAGACCTCACTTGTAGATGGTACACGAGTTGGAAAGGAAAATCCTAGAGTGGCTGTCTATGGGACGATTGATGAGGCTAATTCAGCGATAGGGATTGTCCGCGCAGAGATAATGAGGGTGCAGGACCGTGCGTCCAATGACGGTCCGTTTTTATCGCTGGGTAGTCGTTTTGCTGAAGCAGACAGTATGCTCGGAATAATCCAACAAGAGTTGTTTGACGTTGGAGCTGAATGTGCCTGTCCTCCCGGAGGAGTTCCCGAGCAGATGTCCGTAATAGGTATCGATGCGGGAGACAGGTTGGTCAAGGAAATGGACTACATGCTTGAAGACCTTGAGCCTCTGTCGTCATTCATACTGCCGACCGGAAACCCGGTGGTTGCAAACTTGCATATGGCTCGTACTATTGTCCGAAGGGCAGAAAGGGAGGCTTGTGCCCTTCGAAAGGAGATGAGGACTGACATTATCAGCTATCTGAACAGGCTGTCCGATCACTGCTTCGTGCTAGCAAGATGGCTTACTGGAGAAGAAGGGGAGGCCCTTTGGACACCGTTAGGAAAGAGGGAATTAGGGAATAGTTCCTGATTTTTCCATGTGATTTATGGCAGATCGCAGAAGTCTCTTCTCTTGTTCAAAAGTCAGCATTGTTTCAGCGTCATTATAGTCAAGCCAGAGATAGCTGGTATGCTCCTCTGATAGATTAACCTCAACCTCATCTGTACTCGCGATATACCAGTACACCTGCTTTGTCGTTTTCCTTCCCTTCTTCCTGAAGGTATACTCTGTCCTTGATTCCCATGAGTTGTCGATACTGACTGTCTTGATGCCTGTCTCTTCCTTCAACTCCCTAGAGGCAGTCTCATGGTGACTGAGATCGCTTTGCTCGACATGGCCTTTGGGAAAGCTCCAATGGCCCTGTGGATATTGAAGAAGGAGGATAGAGTCGTAATTGACCAATATGAAGCCGCAAGACGTCTCCATGGGTCCCCGAGCGTCTTCGCTCATGCTGACAGTAAGAGGGGTGTAGTCAAAACATTACTGATTAATTGGGACCAAAAGCACCTTTGAGTAGATACCAGTCGACGGGATACATGGATGTCGACCCGCTTTCTCTCAGCATCCGAAGAATAGTCACTGACAGTGATCTGGATGGAGTTGTGACTGCAGCGATTCTGAGGAGGTGGTGGCCAGACAGTGAGGTGATATTCGGTCATCCAGGGGAGCTCAGAGCAGGCCTTCTAGATCACTTGATGGATAGGGAAACGGCAATTTGCGACTTACCCAGACACCCTGATTGTGGTCTGAGTATAGATCATCACCAATCAAACATTCCCACGGAGGATGATGGGGACGTTGTATCATTGTGGAAGCCTACTCCATCGGCCGCAAGGATAGCGTATGACTTAGTAAATGAGAGATTGGATATTTCTGATCTTGAGGGACTGTTAGAATGGGTAGACAAGCTCGACGGTGGAGGTGTTTCTAGAGAGGAGTACCTTTCCGATGAGCCTGCAATCTGGCTAGGCAGAGTCATCGATGTCAACGAAGGCACGGCAATGGCTGTCCTTGAGGCTCTGCAGGAAGGCATGAAAATAGGAGACATCCTCAAAATCCCGAAGATATCTATGATGCTGGAGGAGCGGAAGACGGAAAGAGCCCTGCTAACCAGTATTATCTCTGAAAAGACCATGGTCGTGGACAGAATGGCTATTGCTAGGCTAGATGGCCTAGGGATGCGTTCGAATGGGTACCATATCACTGCTTTTGCAGGGGATTCATGTGATGCATGTATCGTGATTCACGGAGAAATAGGGGCGTCCTTTGGAGAAGAAGGAAGATACCCCGTTTCGGCGTCCTTTTACACAAACTCGTTCCTGCATAAAGAAGGGGGGCTATACGATCTGACGCGCCTTGCGACTTACTTCGATCCAGATGGTGGAGGGCATGCGAATGCATGCGGATGCAGGGTAAAGGCAACCGATGACGGTTACGCTGTGAATAGAGAAGTGACAGAAGAAGACGTGAAGAGGAACATCACGAAGTGGCTTGAGCTTTGGTCCGAGCGTTAGTCTTCTGAAAGGGGACCAATGCTCAGCAATACATATGCGGACTGAGTAAGCATCAAGAAACCGATTAGGGAGAGGACTAACCCGGTGGGAGTCGGCAGTAGATGTTGTAGATGATTGCCGGAGAGCCATGCCAATGAGAGCACCATAATAGAGCAGGATAGCACCTTCCTAGCCGAGGAGGCAGGTTCTTCCCAGAGATCGACCCAAGGAATTAATCCCCTTCTTCTGAATGTTAATCTATACCATGCTACGTAGAATAAGGAGAGGGAAACTGACCCTGTAAGGCCCAACGTAAACGACTCTGAATCCCAGGGCCCATCTATGGACAGCTTCAGAAATACTACATTGATTAGAAGGACAGCTCCGACTATCGCGTGTATTCGCCATTCAGGCCCACTGGGCTCCCCCATGACATATCCAAGAGGCTCCAACGCTTCAAATCAACTAAGGATATATCTTCACTGACGGCCTCAGACGGCCCAATGAAGCAGGGACTGGTCTGGGAAGATTCGGTTGATGAGGCGCATTTGGATCTAAGGTACCGGGTACTGAGAGAGGGCCTTCCTCGAGGAACAGAACATTACGCTGGAATAGATGACAGCCCGGAGACAAGGTTTCTGTGTGCTTACGAAAAAGGTATCTTGATTGGCTGCTCTACATTGCAAATTGACGAAAGGGACGGTTGTAGATTCAGGATAAGGGGGATGGCGGTGAGCCCGGACCACAGGAACAAAGGAGTTGGCTCAGGTATCGTAAAGGAGCTTCAGGAATATGCCTCAAATAAGGGCAGTGGGATTTGGTGTAATGCTAGGATAAGAGCGGTTCCAATGTACAAAAGATGTGGTTTCGTGGAAGTATCAGAGGTCTTCGAAATCGATGGCATCGGTCTTCACTTCGATATGGAATGGAGGATTGAAACCCAAATCGATTAGTTGTTGCCTGGCGATTTATTCAATCCAGATGCTTCATGATACAGATCAGGCATATGATTGAGTGAAATTGGTGGAGCACGGACCGGGATTTGCACCCGGGTCCAGGGATCTGCAATCCCTTGCATAGCTACTCTGCCATCCGTGCTGTGTGTTTCCGGACCGGCCTTCCTCTCTTGAAGGCTATCCGAGATTCGGCATACCTTGATGGTCGTCCTATGCGTCCCAGATACATGCCAGACGTGTCAAAGAGGTTTGAAGGGTTGGGAGTTGGCTTCGCACCATATCTACAACCTCCCGGACCAGAAATAGTGAGGTGGACAGTTGGAGAGCCTGGTTTTGATACCCCGGAAGAGATATTGGCCACCGCCATAGCTGAGTTGAAGGCGGGAAATACCAAGTATACCAGAGGGGCTGGTTCACTAGAACTCTGTAACGCGGTCTCGGATTACCTTTCAGTGCATCATGACATTCAAGTCACGGCCGAGGACATAGTCGTCACGCCAGGAGCAAAGCAGGCAATGTTGTACTCGTTCCTAATCACGACCATGCCTGGTGACGAGGCGATCCTCTTGGCCCCGTCTTGGGCATCATACGAGCCTATGCTTCAATTTATTGGTGCGAAACCCGTGCATGTTCCGGTCAAGAAGGACAATTTTCACCCAGACCTAGACGCCATTAGGAGTGCTGTAACAGACAAAACCAAGATGATTCTGGTCAACTCACCATGCAACCCAACTGGAGCAGTTTTCACTCCTGATGAGATTCAAGGAATTGTAGACATAGCCGTCGAAAATGACTTGTGGATAGTTTCAGATGAGATCTACTCCCGTATGGTTTGGGTAGATTGGCCTCACGTCTCACCTGCTTCACTTCCTGGGGGAAAAGAGAGGACAATAGTGGTGAATGGTTGGTCTAAGTCGTGGGCCATGACTGGAATGAGGTTAGGTTTTCTCACAGGACCACCCAACGTTGTCAAGGCCGCAATAAAGAGTCAGGCCAACTCCGCATCACATGTCCCTACATTCATGATGGAAGCTGCGAGGGTCGCGTTGGGATGTGATGAGTCTGTTAACGAGTTCAATGAGGAGTACAAGAGAAGGAGGGATATCATGAAGAAAGGGCTCTCCGAGCTCCCGGGTATCAGGGTTGTGGAGCCTGAGGGGGCCTTCTACATATTTGCGGACATCACGGGAACCGGTATGTCAGATACTGAGTTCGCCGACGGGGCCTTGAAGGCAGGAGTCCAGCTCATCCCCGCTTCATTGATTACAGGGGGGGAGGGGTTCATACGGGTGTCATATGCAACTAATGAGCAAGCTATACACGAAGGGCTCCACAGATTAAAGTCCTGGCTGACCTAGTCGAGAGCTTGAAATCACATATCCACACGAGTGAGCATGGCAGACGGACAGTCGCGAGGCAGTCACGTCCTACTTGATTACAGGAATTACTCGTCCCATGGGGAAAATGACGGGCATTGGATGCTGAATCTGATGCGGGAGAGTGTGATGGAATGCGGAGTCAGGGAGGTGCATTCCCATGTCGAGATCTTCGATGGAAGTATCAGTCCACCGGGATTTGCGGCGGTCGTGTTGATTGACGAAAGTCATGTCACAGCCCATTGCTACTCGAAGAGTGGGTTACTCGCGATAGACGTTTTCACTTGTGGAGATCATGACCCGGAGGATGTGGCAGGACTGATACACGAGAGATTGATTTCGGATAACGGAAGCTTAATCCTCGAAAGAAGGCAAAGAATAGATAGATTCTAGGGGGAGTTTGATGAGTGTAAGAGAGTTCATTTCAGAACATTTCCATCACTTCAATGCTGGAGAATTGGCACGATGTGGGAATTCTTTGAGTAACTTTCTGGATGAAGGAGGGAGGCTGATGGTTACCCTAGCTGGTGCGATGTCAACAGCACAGATAGGGAGGAGTCTTGGGCCAGCGATTAAATCTCATAAAGTCCATGCAATCTGTTGTACAGGAGCTAATCTGGAGGAGGAGCTATTCAGTCTCATTTCCAGACCGGAATACGAGGAAGTCCATGAGTGGAGGGAACTCCGTCCTGAAGATGAGGAAGCGCTTAGAAAACGAGGGATGAACAGGGTTACGGATGTAGCCATACCAGAGGAAGTGTTCAGAGATGTAGAGCACCAGTTGGCCTCTTTATGGGAGGATGCAGAAGTCGCTGGCGATAGCAGATTTCCGCACGAGTACTTGTATGATATCATCCTTCATGGCGAATTAGATTTCAACGGAGATGCAAATAAGTCTTGGTTAGTTGCGGCGGCAGATGCCAATATTCCCATCTTCACTCCAGGATGGGAGGACTCAACTCTGGCCAACATACTTGCGGCTAGAATACTCGACAGGACTGTTAAGGACTCATCAATTATCAAAGGAGGATTGGCGGCTATGCAGGCTCTTGCCGACTGGTATAGGGAGGACGATTCTCCCACCGGGATTCTCCAAGTCGGTGGGGGAATTGCAGGGGACTTCGCCATCTCCGTAGTCCCAATGTTAAGGCAGGATGTCGGGATAGACGTCCCAAGATGGGCTTGGTTTGCTCAGATTTCTGAATCTAAAGCGTCTTACGGGGGATATTCAGGCGCACCCCCGACAGAGAAGATAAGCTGGGATAAGCTAGATGTGGAAACTCCGAGATTTGTCATTGAGTCGGATGCGACAATCGTTCTGCCACTTCTACTCTCGATGCTGGAATAGCTTTGGGTAGCTACTGCATTTCTCTGAGATTCTCAACAGCTGGTTATATTTGGACGTCCTGTCGCTTCTAGCTGGTGCTCCAGTCTTAATTTGGCCCGCGTCTGTTCCTACCGCTATGTCCGCAATAATGGAGTCAGCAGTTTCACCGGATCTGTGGCTGATTATAGTGCCATATCCGGCGGCTTTTGCCATCGCTATGACGATGAGTGTTTCAGTGACGGTTCCTATCTGATTGAGTTTGATGAGGATTGCATTGGATGCACCCATCTCGATTCCTTTGGCAAGGCGATCTGGATTGGTGACATAGAGATCATCTCCGACGACCTGCACTCTATGGCCTTCCTTTCGGGTGAATTCGACCCAAGAGTCCCAGTCGTCTTCGCCAAATGGATCCTCAATGGAGACAATTGGATAGCTATCAATCCAAGACGAGTAGAGCTCTCCCAATTCCAGTCCGTCCATTACCTTTCCATCGATGTGGTACCCATCATCATGCAGGAATTCTTGACTAGCCACATCCAAAGCTATCGATACTTGCTTTCCTGGTTCATATCCGGCCTCGACAATCGCCTTGACAACGTAGCGGAGGCCATCCTCGTTACAAGGAAGATCTGGAGCGAAGCCCCCCTCATCTCCAACCCCGCCCAGCAATCCCGCTTGCTTTAGGACTGAACGAAGTGAGTGGTATATCTCAACGCCCGCACGAAGGGATTCAGGATATGATTCAAATCCATGTGGGACTATCATAAACTCTTGAACATCAACGTTCGAGTTTGCATGGGCTCCGCCATTGAGGATATTCATCAGAGGAACTGGTATTGAGGCCCCGCCATTTGATAGGTGCCGCCAGATATCGCCGTTTCCGACAGTGGCCCTCAGACAGGCCATGGAGGCTCCCAGCATTGCATTTGCCCCTATTTTTCCTTTGTTCGGGGTTGAGTCAATGGTCATCATTGCTGTATCCACGACTCCTTGATCACTGGCGTCCAACCCCACCAAAGCATCCGCAATTGGCCCGTTGACATTGGCGACCGCCGTCTCGACGCCTTTACCTCCCCATCGATCACCACCATCGCGTAGCTCCACAGCCTCGTGACGACCTGTGCTGGCTCCGGAAGGTACCATTGCTCGGCCTACTGTCCCATCCTCTGTTAGACAATCCACTTCTACGGTAGGGTTACCTCTAGAATCTAGAATCATCCTCCCGAAAATTCTCGAGATGCGTCTTCCCATGTGGCTTGGAATGGATGATGTCTTCTCAATATTGTCCCTGATTGGGGTTACTCATTCAACCAGCTTAGCCAACGGGATACTTTGGTTTGAACTTCTGGAACCTCCATCTCGGACCTGCAACACGCCTCCCAACAGAGTTGCTCGCCTTTTGGAGATATTGAGAACAGTTCGGCCCTGAATAATACTCCATCGTGTTCCGAGCAATCGCATCTATTGTCATCCACGAAGCAATGAAGGAGGTGTTTGGGATAGTGATGCATCTTCCCCGACGAGGGGCAGCATAGCATCAGGCTTCTGTCGAAGAATACCAGTGATTGGCCAGTTTCACTGTCTACCTCATGTCCCACGATCCTGGTTCGGTTGAGAAGGGTCGCTACGTCCACGTTGTACCAAGCTGCGTATGAGGGAGAGAGGCCGAGCGAGGAGACCTCGTCTAGGTACTCTTGTCTACGAAGAAGGTGAATCGCCTCTTCCCTCGACACAATAAGTCAAACAAGGGGGTCCCATTTGAATACACCCAATATGATAAATTATCTAAATATACGAATATAGGAGTATTTCTAGATTAAATTACCGTTATCAGTAGAATAACTACAAATAGTATCTTGATTACGGATAAATCATTATGAAAGTTGATTCTCTTGATAGATCGATCCTTAGCGTGCTCAGAGACTCGGGCAGGGCATCGTTCGTCGAAATAGCTGAAAGAGTTGGAGTTACAGAGAGAACCATCAGAACTAGGATGAAGAGATTAGAAGGGGACGGAGTCATCAGAGGCTATACCATTAAAGAAACTGGAATAGGCCTTACTGCGCTAATTAGGATGAAAGTAGGACCAGGGACAGAGATAGGTTCTCTCGCTGGGGAGTTCGCTAGTTGGGATGGTGTTGAGAGCGTTTACGAAATTAGTGGAGATGCGGATCTAATTGCTGTTGTGCACGTAGATGATACTGTTGGACTGAGAGAGATGCTGGACAAGATGTGGCTAACGGCGCCTGCGGAGATAAGTTCCACTCAAACAGAGTTAGTTCTGGAGCATTATTGATTACTTTTTCCATTTAACTGAGCACCCAATACTTTCCGTTCGAGGATTGGAGATTTCCTTGCCAGAGACATAATCGTCGATGGCCTCGGACAGGTCCTGAACGGTTACATGCGAGGGGTCTCTTGGAGAATCGTCCATTCTCCCCCTGTAAACCACCACACCAGAGGACGATACCAAGTAGAACTCAGGAGTTCTCTCTGCTCCATAGGAGATTGCTACAGTCTGGTCGTCATCATGGAGGTAGGGGTATGTCATACCTCTTTGGGCTCTCTTCACCATGTTTTCCCATGAGTCTGACTCATACTTGATTGGATCATTTGAATTAATCCCAACGAAGCCCAAGCCGTTCTTTCTGGCCTTCTCTGCGATAACTTCTATCCTCCCCTCTGAACCAACTACGTATGGACAATGATTGCAGGTGAACATTATTACTCCTCCCTTGTCACCTACTATTTCAGAAAGAGAGACCTGCGAGCCTCCTGAGCTCTCATTGGCGTTCGGGAGGTTGAATTTTGGAGCGGGGTTTCCAGGTTCTACTGATGTGGTCATGGCACTACGCGTGGAAGGAGGTGATTCAATCCTCCGGCCGCAGGACCTCTGCTTTTGAGGGCTCTATTTTCCCCTTGCATTCCTCCAGTCTCCTTCTAGCTAATCTGTGTTGAGGGTCTATATCCAACACCTTCCTCCAGGCATTGATTGCTTCTTTTGCATCTCCCCTCTCATGCAAAATTGCCGCGATCATCAGTCTAGCGTCGATATGCTTCCGGTCGTTTCTGGCCGCACTCTCGAAGTCTGATAGTGCTTCCTGCCCCCTCCCAAAGTCGACATAGAGCAGTCCCCTCTGATACCATGCATCTGAATTCGTTGGATCTACCCTCAAAGCCGAGTTGAGGGGCCTCTCTGCCTGCTCAGCCTTGTCCATTGCAATTAGACAGGTTCCCAGATGCACTAATGCCATTACATGCTCATCCCTGCGATCTAGGATTCTTCTGAGCTCGACCTCAGCCTCTTTCCAATCTCCAAGATTCATCAGGACTTCGGCCCTTCTCTGGCGGGCAATCAGGAGTGTTGGGGATATTGATATCAGATAGTCAGCATCATCTAATGACGAGTCTAGGTCTCCCTTCAGAAGCGAGGCGGAACACCTATTCAATCTAGCCCTAATGTGATTCTGATCTATGTCCAGAACCTTCGAAAAGAGAGTCTGTGCCTCGGTAAGTCTACCTTGCTTGGCAGAGATGAGGCCCCTGATGAAAGGAACTATCGGATGATCATGCAAGTGGGTTGCCGCTTCCGCAAC
>DAVB01000065.1 GCA_002505455.1 Euryarchaeota archaeon UBA52
CAAACTGACCATTTTCGCAGTACTCTCCCGATGGTGGGCCTGCCAGGATTTGAACCTGGGTCGTGCGACCCCCAGCCGCGAAGTATAGGCCAAGCTAACCTACAAGCCCTTTCAGGATGATACAGCGCTAATCTGTTCGCTCAAAGCCTTGCCGATGTCTTCAGACATCTCGGGGAAGGCTGAATGGGGCTATATCATCTATCAGATCAATATGGCCGACGAACATCCGTCTGCAACAATATCTGTTCAAGGATAAATCGTCGAGGACTGCCTGAGGATCTTCCCCTGCTGCGGTGCGCTCGGTGTATTTCTTGTATAGGTGAGCGATCACTTTACCGCAACTCCAACATCTAACTGGTATCAACATCTCAATTCACCTGTAGGACTTCTGCCATTTCTTCCTAGCGCCCCGACCCATTTGATGCTTGGGTTCTTTGCGCCTTGGATCATTGACTAACAATGTTCGATCAAATCTCAAAAACTCATCGCGGAGCTCTTCATCGAGCCCCGCAGCGCCGTCATTGAAGTGTACAAGGCCACGAGCGATTGCAGTTCGAATCGCGTCTACCTGGCCCATGATGCCTCCTCCAGTCACGTCGACGGCGATGTCAACTGTGGATAGCCTGTTCATGGCCTCGGCTATCTTCACGGGCTCTAACACCTTCCTTCGGGCTAATTCGGGTTCTATTATGTGAATCGGCTTGGAGTTGACTCTGATTCTCCCATTGCCTTCTCTGACAGTAGCACGGGCTACTGCGGTCTTCCTCTTACCGCTCGTCTCAACGGTCTTCTTCCTCTGCTTCTTAGCCATCATGCATCACTCCAACGAGATGTCTTCGCACCCAAATGCTTGCTGATGTCTCCAAGACGGACAAAACGATCTGGAAGAGGTCGATCTATCTTGCTTGTGTCGCCCCATTCATGTCCTTCCGGGAGGGCTTCTCCCTTGAGGTTGGCGGGGGTTCCGATCATGACTCTGAGGTCTTTTACGGCCTGACGCCCGCTGGACTTCTTTTGATATGGGAGCATGCCACGAACGGTTCTCTTGAGGATCATGTCCGGCATACGAGGGAAGAACGGGCCCTTCCTCGGGTGATTTAGCTTGTACTTACGATCGTAATCGGCTAGGATTCTGTCTTTGGCGCCCGTCACTATGGCCTTTTCAGCGTTGATGATTATGACTCGCTTTGGGTCGCCCTCTCTACGAGTGACCAGCAGGGTGCTGGCAACATGGCTTGCAAGTCGGCCTAGGACTTTGTCCTGGGCATCGAAAACGAGTGTGTCTGCTTCAACCAAGAATCCTCACCCCCTTTCCACTTGGATTGTCTTTCATCAGATCGCGGATCGACATTACTCGTCCGCCTGCGGCTTCTATCTTGGAGCGGGCACCGGCGCTTACACTGTATGCGGCGACGCTCGGGGAGCCGATGACGTCACCACTACCCAGAAGCTTGCCTGGGACGAGTATTGTCTCGTCTTCTCTTGCAGTCCTAGATAGCCGACTCAAATTCGGCTCGGCCCAGTTACTCCGACTGGTCTCCAGTCTTAGCGCGACGTCTCGCCACAGTGCTGCACCAGTTGACCTGCTCTGCGCCTTCAAATCGCCAATCAAGGCGATAAGGGCATTATTGGTCTTCTTACTGTTGCTACTCATATGACTCCCTCGACGTTATCGGGTAGGCCGGGCACCTCAGGTCCTGTTAAGAACCCCACGGGCAAAACGTAGCCCCCTATGGGGCGGTGTACGCCGATAAGCAACCTTCAGATTTTGAACCCGACCTGCTCTTCGGAGCTTTCATCCGTGCCCGCGATCCTTACTTGTCCTTCAGAGTCGACAAAACTGCCTGCTTTGGTGGAAGCCCCGTACATCGTCATTCCCTCTGACCTAATGCGGCTCAACATGCTCTCTCCAAGCGACTTGGACAGATGGCTGATGATGTTCTGAAGTGCTGCTATCGCCCTATCTCTCTGATCTGCACCGATCTCGTGATCTGAATATCTAGCCTCTTCGAAGATGCTGAAGAACTCTGAAAGGTCCTCTGGGGGAGCTATGCCTCCTAACATCTGATTGACCGCATGTTCGAATTCTCGGGTGGTTTCATACACCTTCTTCATAGCTCCTCGCTGCCTGAAGAACTTGACTAGATCCTTGTAGCAATTGAAAATGGTCTCGATATACGAGTTTCTTCCTTGGAGGGCCCACAAAGAATCTGTGAGTATGCCTCTGAGGATTTCTATACGACGTCGCTCGATGTAATTTCTGTACATGTATGCTGCGAGAAGTAGCGTGGAGACTGCAATTAACGAGAGAATCGTTATGATTCTGGCGGTGAAGAAGCTTTGCTGGTCCACCTCTGCCGGGTCAGCAAGTCTGATTCTAGGGGTGTTATCGAGATCTGAACTTACGAATCGATAGTCTCCCTGGAACTCAACTTCAATCCTCCATTCCCCATTCACTGCTTCGGGTCCGCCAAGACTGGCTGACTGTTCACCTGGGAGATCCTCGCCCGTATACTCGAAGCTGAAGTTGGCAACTCCTTGTTCGGATGTTGTTGTGAAGTAGACCTTGAACAGCTCCCACCCCGTGCCATTGTTGAAATATTGCGTGAAAACAACGGTCTGACCTTCGACGGCAAGATCGATCCTGTCTCGTAAAATTGCTACTGAGCCTTCTACGACTTCTCCGACCTGGTATCCCTCTGGACGAGCCCATTGCTGACTGAGTAGTATATCCACTCGGCTTTGAACGAGAACCTCCACATCTACGAAAGAGCCGTTGATCACGGGTGCAGTCTCAATCTGACAGCCTCCCGGCACTGATCGGGTTGGCTCGTATGCGATCCTGACTGTTCTGAAGCCCTCGAGCTGGTCCCCGCTAGGATCTACACCACGCTGGCTCGGATTGTCCTCTTTATCGCCGGAGAACCATTCGACCGACCCGGTCCCGTCGTTTGTGCGAGCGGTGGCAAACGGTCTCGTATTCGTCTCAGGGTCTAGGTAGATGTTCAGACATTTTCCTCCAACCGGGTTTCCATTAACCTGAGTTAGCCTGGCATCGAAGTGGAATGATTCCTTGAGATACAGAACGGGGAACACGCTACCGTTGGCAAACGTGTATGTATCAACGTCATTCCTGAAGGGCCCTATCTCGATCATCTGGAGTGTTGAGTTAGAATAGACGGGGAACAACAACGTCTTGGTCGCGTTGAGATATCTGTAGCGATCTGCATTCTCCCAAGAATTGTATCTAACTTGGACTTTCGCCTGGCCCGCTTGGACGCCTTCCAAGGAGCACATTATTTCGAAGAAGCCGTTTATGTCGGTAGTCCCTGGTAGACAGGTTCTGATTCCAAGTTGGCTGCCTAGCATCTCATAATCGACTTTGACGTTCCTGAAGCTCAAGTTACGTCCGAGTTCATCTACGAGTTGTCCTGTCACGGTCATTGGCTTCTGTATCGATTCACCTGTTATGGGGTCGGCCTCCGAGGTGTAGACGACTTGTTCATCGACGCTCAAAGAGGTCTCACCAAGAAGATAGAATCCCTCTTCTTGGAACTGAAGCACTCTTCGATAGTGATCGTTGTACAGATCTTGTGTGCATTCATCCCATGCACCAGCGATTTCAAGCGCGTTGGGCCCCAGTGGCCCGCAGCCCTCGTGAGGCAGATTCTCATTGAATCTGAGAATCACGTTGACTGGGCCGAAGCCATCAGGAAGGAATGATTGGGCATCTGATGTGAGTATCTCGGGGTCGAGAGTCATCTGATGTGTTATTGCGCCTGCGCTCGGACATAGATTGTCAACTATCTTCCTATGTACGCGGTCTTCGAAGTCTAATCCCTCCATTATCAGGGTCACAGTCCCTCCATTTTCACCGCATCCATCTAGCGCCTGACCGGAGTCTTTCTCAAACGCCGTGCGATTATCGTCAGTCACCTGGGCGGTGAAATACCAGTCTTGTCCGCTCATCAGAGGGCCTGAAACACTGGTTTGGAGGTCGATGTACGTGCGTGAGACCACCCAAAGGTCTGTCTGGCCTTCAGATGATTGGTGGAGCATGTCACCAGAATACGTGTATGAAAGGGTGAATGCCCCTAAGGGGTGGTCCTGACCAATGGTAAGGTTCACCCTGAATATGCCATTCTTGTCCGTGGAAGTAAGTCCGTTTGATCCGTCTGCGTCCCATGAATAGGTGACTGGTACCTCTCTAAGGGGCTGCAGGGAGTTATCGACGAGTCTGACTTCAACTGTTCGATTGACTCCTCTGTATAGCCTGGCATCGTCTACAGGCAGGAACTGGCTCGTTCCGATGACTGTGACATTGACGTAGGCACCTGTTGTCGATAAGATTGAGGATTGGTTTCCTGTGAAGTAGAAGTTAGAGTTGGTGAAGTCCGCCTTCACCCCATAGGTCCCAGCAGCATATTGAGAGTACCATGACCAGTTGTAGTCGAATTGCGCCTTGCCGTCTACCATGTTGGGAACTCTTGCGAAGCCGGTCTCTTGAGCTCCTGCAAAGACAAGGTTCTGATCGAGGTCGACTTGCAGGGCAATGGCGTCTTGCGCCCATGGTACAAACGTCCTGTTGTATACCTCGCCGACGACTCTGAGGGACTCGCCTGTGAAGAGTTCTGGTATTATTTCGCATCTAACCGGGCTAAATGGGTCTGTTGGGTCAGCAGGACCGCAGGGTGGAGCGTTGAAGTCCCCTCCATTCTGCATTGCTACAGACCAGTGGGTTAGGTTTGCCGATAGGAAAGGTCTGAGTTTGGCTGCTTCCCCATCTAGTCCGGCGGGGGTGCCGTCCCAGAGTAGTGGGTATGGCTTACCCAAACTGGCTTCTTCAAATGCTATCCCCGCGCTGTTCAGAGAAGGTGCGTGGAACAACGCCCTCCATGCCCCGAATGAAGATCCTGTGAATTGGGTCGCATCCCAATAGTAAACTGGTCTTATCGAAGTCGTGTACATGACAGCTTCAATGTACATTCTGTGCATTGAGCGGATGTAGAATGTTTCTGACTCGCTTCCATTGAGGTGCGGGAATGGCCACTCATCTCCAAGATCGGGTCGTGAAAAGCCGATGAATTCGTAATCGCCGACTGGCAGAGACGTGTTCGTATATGTGTATCTGTCAACTACCTCGTGTGTCTTCGCGTTGTCATCCCACACGATTTCCTCATAGCCGCCGCTTGGTTGGCCTACCCCATTATCCATTGTCGAGTTCCAACGTACTTGCTTCCAGAAGCCCTGTGCGCCTTGTTCCTGGACGAATGTAAGGGAAACCCATCCTTTCGAATCGGCTCTATACCCAAATCCGTATCCATCGAACAAAGTGGGTACAGACCTGTTCCCGAATGGTCCCCCGGCTACAGTAAAGGATACCGGGGCATGTTTGATTCGATTGTCGAATATTCCTCTTTCCCAATCAGCATGGTAGTGAACCTTGTAATCGACGAATAATGGCTGCTCATCGCTTCTGAAGTAGGTCCATGAGACATAATCGACAGTGGTGTTGGCCCTTACTTCCAGCGGTGCGGGGGTGGAAGACGATCCGTCGTGGGCGAACATCTCGATGACGTCGGCACGCAGGTTGTATCTAGTGGAGGGGCCCACCTCAATGTCTTCGGGGTATAGATACTGACCGACTGTGAAATTGCCTCCTTCGTCCGTGAGCACTTCAACGGTCCTAAGCGTCTCTGTGGAGTTCCTCTGGTATTCAATGACAATTCTCACAGGGAGATCCGCGCCTGGCACGAACGCTCCTGTCTCAAGGTTCAACACATCTACCCTACCAGTGAATACTGCTGGGAACTGAGCGTCTAGCCAAACAGTCTGTATAGGGTCCAAAGTAATGCGAGTTGGTGGTTTGTCATCAGCGTCTAGAATGCAATCATTGTCATTATCCCAGTCGCTGGCAGGGTACTCTGCTCCACTGGAATCTGTACATGTAGCGCCCTCTTCGAGATGATCCCAATCGACGTCTGGTATTCCGTCTGTGTCATCGTCCTCATCAAGGCTATCGGGCCCGGTCGATGCGTTCGTCGGATTGTGCAGGCCTGCTCCGGTGCCGTAGTCATCGTGATCCCATGGGTTAGTCGAATTGGATCCGTATCTAGTTGGCCAAAGCATGACTTCGTCCTCGTCATTCATCCCATCTTCATCGTCATCGAGGTCTATATCGTCCCGAAGCCCGTCATTGTCGTGGTCCCAGGGAGCTACAGGATGAGATGCTCCTCCCCCTGCTTGCTCGATTGTATTGGATATCCCGTCTCCATCCCAGTCCGTGTCTGTCCAATCTGGAATTCCATCATTGTCGTGGTCCCATGGGCTTTGTTCTTCGCCCCTGAAGCATATCAACTCTTGATCTACATCTAATACTCCGTTGTTATCATCGTCTGGATCTTCGCCGTCAGGAACTCCGTCGTTATCGTTGTCCACATCATAGTACTGAGGGAACAGCAAGCCCTGACCAAGCCTGCCTCTGTCCCAAACGGACTGGTACCAGCCATCTCCATCAGGGTCTGTATCGGTTCCATCATCGTCGTGATCATCGCAATTATATCCGGTGAAGAAGTTCCCCAACGGCTCAGTGTTGGAGTCGTCGTCGAGATCGTCATTTACATCGATCTCAAAGAAGTCCCATACGCCATTGTTATCGTCGTCGACGTCCCAATGATCGTAAACACCATCGAAGTCGTCATCTAAATCGGCGGTATCGTTAACCATGCAAGATGGATTCAAAGTTCCAGTCACTGGGGCACCACAATCGTCGTCTGGATCGACGTTGTTATCCAGAAGGTCGGCTACTTCGTCTGGGAACAGGTTTCCATTGGGATCTGCAACCCACTGGAAAAATCCGAAGTTGATTCCCACGTAGGCTGTCCACAAATCTCTGTTATTGATCATCTTGTCAAATCCGACAGCGGCAGAGGGGCCAGCGTCTTGATTGCCTAGGAAATCAAAATGGAAGCAGTTCCTTTCACAAGTGAAGTCGTTTATCCCAGCTGAATTTTCACCCCCATATGGACCGTCAGTGTAGAGGGGGTCTGGCCTTGATGAGTAAGGCAGGGTAAATGGGACACCGTTTACTGAGCTGGCATCTGCTAGGGGGAATCCATAAAGCCATGCAAGAGCGAGACCACAGGCTGTCGGGCCGGCGGACAGCCCCAACAGGAATGCCATCGATATATCGCATTCGCCGTCATCTAGAGATCCGCCATATGCAGGGTCATTGACATCGTAACGACCGTCTGATCCCTCATCACGGTCCCACCAGTTAGGTACGCCGTCGGCGTCCATGTCGACATCAACGCCATTGATGAGTGAGTCTCCATCCATATCGATGTCAAAGTAATTATTGCCGTTCCAAGGGCTCCATTTCATCATCACATGCCAGTACATCTCTGGGACATTGCCATTGGATACGATTGTGGGCGGGCCGAGTGTGAAGTCGTCTTGATAGCCGTTGTAGGGCAGGACAAACCCATGCTCCTCGAAAAAGGGGCTGAAGTGCCAGAACATGTCCCAATGAAGGGTGCCTGTTCCTGTGTATAGGCCGCTATCAGCAGAGCCGTCTATGGTGTCTCCATCCTGATGCGAGTACGAATTGTCGAACTGGTCGGTGTTGTCGTTGTCGACTACGCCGCAATTGCCATCATCGGGGTCATAAAGATCGGAAATGCCATCATTGTCGTCGTCCCAGTCCTCATCATTTGACAGTCCGTCCCCATCGATGTCTGTGTCGATGTAATTCAGGCCATCGTCTCTGTATCTCGAACCGTTCAACAGATGCAGGTCGTTATCGTCATCTAAATCGCAATTCTCATCGATATCTAACCAGTCTAGAACGCCATCGTTGTCGTCATCTACATCTTCCCAATTTGAGAAGCCATCGCCATCCCAGTCATTGTTACCAGTGTGCGATTTCCTTTCTGTGAGACATCGTGGGTCCGGATTGATTGGATTTGGGTTCTGGAGGGTTTCGCAATTCCAAGAGTCCAGTGTTGAGGTGGGGACCATTGGATAGGGGTCATCTTGATTTGGGATTCCGTCGTTATCTAAGTCATAGGGAATATCAGCCGGATCAACTCCTGGATTGCCAAGGAGATTGTCTGCTGGGTCAGCAGCACCGAGATCTGTATCTTTCCAATCCCAGACAAGGTCATAGTCTGCATCTATAGCTCGATATGCATCGTCGTCAGCATCCCTATCGTAATCAATTTCACAATCAACGCCAGGTACTTGACCGAACCAGTCACTGAAACCGTCGAGATACTGAGAAAGATCGGTGAGGACGTTCAGACAGTTGTCTGGTATGCCATCGTTGTCATCGTCGATATCCCACATATCAAGAAGTCCGTCATTGTCGTCATCGGTATCTGCAGAGTCTGGAGTTCCATCATTATCGTTATCTGGATCAATGAAATTGGGAAGGCCGTCACCGTCTAAATCCCCATCTACGATCTCATCGAACGAAGGGTTTCGGGGGTGCCACAAGTTCTGTTCTTTGAATGCGAAGTCGAGCTTTTCTTTCCCATACGTATCAAAATCAAGATTAAACACGTCGGGGAAAGGCGCTCCAGTGGCGGCGAGAACTGTGATGGTTCCATCGCCCACTCCTCCTTCGATGGTATCCGCATACCTCCAAGTTCCCTCTGAATCGAATGTATGGCTGAATGACTGGTTTGCGACTAGTGTCCCGCTGTCGAAAGTACCGTCGGCAGCGACGGCGGAGTGATTTTCTGTATCGTCATTCGTCCATGTGACTGTGTCTCCAACTTCAATCTGAAGGTCCGTGTCAGAATAGCCTGCAGCGGTAATTGAAATCTGATGTGTCTTGCTGGATGCCCACGAGATAGCTGCGCTCCAATTTGTAGCTGTCATCGTTATGTTGGACGTTTCAGAATCGTCCCATGGATGGGCATCCCATAGATCGATCACTCCGTCGTTATCGTCATCTGCATCCCAATAATCTTGAAGGCCGTCGCCATCGAAATCGCACGGCCACACGAATTGATCAATGCGGGCATCGTTGTCATCATCCTCGTCATAGGACCCCTTGCCGGGGCCATCGATATCTTCATCGGTAATCCCATCGTTATCGTGATCCAGTGGGTTCTGGTCAACTAGGTAGCCTGATCCAAGTGCGAGGCCGGTCCAAGGATGTACGATGGTGGGCTCGACATACCGATCGGAGGTGACGTTCCATGGATCCGTGCCTTGAGAGTAGTCGATCGGCCCCTCTAGGATTCCATCATTATCGTCGTCGAAGTCGAATTCATCCTGAATCCCGTCATTGTCGTGATCGAATGGGTCTGTTCCGTAACACCCATCGAATCGCTCAATCAAATCGGATATGCCATCATTATCGTCGTCAAGGTCATCCAGATCGTTTATGCCGTCATTATCATGGTCTTCAGTTTCTGTCTCTTCCACCATGAATCGATACCCCCCCTCGAGGAACGATGTATCTGTGATCTGTCCGTAGAGTATGCCAGGATCAGACCACAGCATGTCTCTGAAAGCGGGGTGATCCGGTAGAATCATGTGCTCAAGTGCCGGGAATGAAGAGGTATCGACATCCGATGATTGGATTTGCTGTTGGGTCGGTGTATCTTCCGTTCCATTTTCAAAGGGGCCTGTCTGGTCGCCAACCGCTATCATCGGCATCTGTACGCTAACCACCATCAAAACCACTAGAAGTAGGGATTTTGTGGTCCTGTTTCTCTTTGTGAGATCTCCAATCATGCTGACACCGGGTGCAAGGTTGGTGTAGACCTGTATTTCAATCGAACCCGAAGGGGGGCGAACTAAGTATCATGGACGCCATTAGAGTATCATCTCTGGATGGACGTGTTCATATCTTAGGGATGTAGGGGCGTTTTTGTGTCAGGGAGGAGGAGGACGCTATTGAGTGGCAAAATCCACCGGGCCACGGTTACACAGGCTGACTTGAATTACATTGGTTCGGTATCAATCGACGAAGATCTTCTTGATGCCTCGGGGATATCTGAGTGGGAGAAGGTAGCAATACTGGATGTTACGAATGGTGCCCGCTTGGAAACTTACGCGATAAAGGCGCCTAGAGGGTCTCGAGAGATCTGCATCAATGGTGCTGCAGCTCATTTGGTTAAACCGAAGGACGTTGTGATCATACTATCCTATGTGGAAATCGAGGAAGAATTCATCGAGATGCATGTCCCAAGAATTGTACTTGTTAATTCTGAAAACAAAATTTCAGAAATAGTGTCCAGTGAATCAAATTTCTGATATGGCTTGCTCATGGGCGGTGATATGGCAATCCTTTGATTATGGTAGCCGCACGGTATAATTGCTCTAACAAAACGACTGCTGCGAGTTCATGAGGCAGGGTTATCTTACCCAATGATAGCGACTTATACTCCGTTCCCATCAAGTCAAAGCCCCCCGGGGGACCTACAACCAGATGGGTGTCATTCCTTTTCATGGACCATCTTTTGAGATGCTCGGAATACTGTATACTGTCTAGTTCTTCGCCACTTTCTTGGAGCAGTATTATGCTGTGGCCCGGGTGCTTGTCTGAAATTTCTTTGAGGTACGTCTTCGGATCAGTTTTATTCCTATGCTCTACAAGTGACACCCCAGAAGAAGAGAGGCGGTTGGCATATTCGGATATCGAAGACCGGAAAGATGCGTTCTTGGCGCGACCGTGAAGGTGGACTACTACCCGTCCCATGATGTGCATTTTACAACAAGTGACTATAGCCATTTGTAATGACGGGTGATTGGCGAATATGGGTTGGAAGTGGAGGTTCTGGGAAAAATCAAGCCGCGACATCGGCAATGAGCCGCATATCCTGGGAACAAGAATATGGCTTCAGGAGTTGCAGGAACTTTGCGAACGTTGTTTCGACAACCGAGAAGAAGGGCAGCGACTTGTTCGTGAATTGCAGATCGAATGGAGCGATGCCTGGAAGCGCATGGAAGTTGAGGAGTCTTTGAAACAGGGACTCGATCGTCGTGCGCTGAGGTTAATCAGGGCCAATGACTCTGAATGGTCGGAATGGCTTGACAATGAGCGCTTTTGGATGCCGGGTTGGAAAGGTGAAGGGCCATGATGGGGTGGATTTTTCTTTTCTTGGGAATCGGTGGAGCGTGTTTTTGGCTTTCTTTTCACCAGCCCTTTCCTGAAATTTCTAGAAGATACTCGTATCTTGTGCTTCTAGCAGGCAGCGTTTTGATAATTTCAGAACAGGGTCCAAGAGAGACCTCAGAAACGGTTCCAATGTATCTTGCCCTCGGGCTTGGAGTTCTTGGAACTTTGAAGGGATCGTGGGACATGACTAGGACGGTCCGTGATGTGATCGTGTCTCCTTTTGCTGGGGCCATGCTCTGTGCAGGGGCTGCTGCACTCCTAGTCGATTGGTGGGATAAAGGTGGCACCTTCGAGCACGTTAGTTCATTCATTCTGGTATCAGCCTTGATCTTGATGGAGATTTATCTTGTTTTCAGAGGCCTAATCATAGGAGTGCCCGGACTGAGTTGGTCTAAAGCTGGGCTCAGACAGATACAACGCGGTTTACTTGAAGGGCCTTCTGGGGCTATATCCTGTTTTGAGAGATCTTGGGATGCTGATGAGGAATGGCTCGGGGCGATGAGTCACGCGGCCTTGATTCGTATTTACATCCACCTTGGAGAAGAAGAGTCTGCAAATGATAGTGAGAAGTATCTCAAAGAATTTGGAGGGTGGGATGTCGTTGATTCTGCGTGGATCGACGCAATTGACTCTGCCTTGAATTCTATATCAGAATCTAAGTGGTCTGAACCGATTGCTGATATGTGAGGGGTGTTTCCGTCATTACATGGTTCGTATCACGAGGGTCCACACCGGTGGTGGAGATAGTGGTGAAACCTCTCTTGTCGATGGGACACGGGTTGGAAAAGAGAATCCCAGAGTGGCGATTTACGGGGCGATTGATGAAGCGAATTCTTCCATTGGTGTAGTTCGCATGGAGCTTGACAGGGCGCCGACCCATGCACCAGACGGTGGCCTGATGGCTGCACTTGTCCTGGTGTATGAAAGCGCTGATGAAATGCTTGGTAGGATCCAACAGGAGTTGTTTGATGTGGGAGCCGAATGTGCTTGCCCCCCCGGCGGTGTCCCAGAGCAGATGTCGGTCATTGGCGCAGACGCGGGGGTACGGCTAGTGGGAGAAATGGATTCTATGTTGGAGGATTTAGAACCCCTACAATCTTTCATTCTTCCAACTGGCAACCCTGCAGTAGCGAATTTGCATATGGCACGTACGATTGTCCGAAGAGCGGAGAGGGAGGCGTGCAAACTTCGGGAAGAAATCAGACCTGAGATAATTAGCTATCTTAACAGGCTCTCAGATCACTGTTTTGTGCTCGGTCGCTGGCTCACAGCAAAGATGGGGGAAGATGAAACCCTTTGGACCCCCTTGGGAAAGAGGGGTTAATCCGCGCTCAAACTTTCAAGCACCTTTCCAGCGTTTGAAAGGACGATTTTTTCTTGTTCGAATGTTAATTGGTTGAGAGCGTTTTTGATATCTAGCCATAGAAAATTAGTATGCTCGTGGGATAGTTTTACTTCAAATTCGTCAGTTGTGGCTAGGTACCAAAAAACCTGTTTTCGATTGGTAGATCCCTTTCTTGAATAGGAATACTCAGTTCGCTCGGCCCATGACGGAATGATTCTTATTTTGTCGATTCCGGTTTCTTCCAATAGCTCGCGCTTTGCAGTGGAATAGTGGTCCTCCCCCGCCTCGACGTGCCCCTTTGGAAAACTCCAGTGTCCTTGTGGATACTGCAACAAAAGTATACTTCGGTGGTTGGCGAGTATGAATCCGCAGGAAGTCTCCATGTGAATCGATTAATGGAAGGGGCGAAGAACCCTTGGGAAGCGGAAGCGATACATTAGGGTGGCTCTAGGAATGGCTATGGCGAGTATCGACGACCTGGAAATCACAAGAATTCTGACGGACAGCGATCTCGATGGTGTCCTTTCCGGGGCGATTTTGCTCAGAAGGTGGCCTGAGGCAGAAGTTGTATTCGGACACCCCGGGGCCCTGAAAAACGGACTTTATGATGATTTGATCGACAACCAAACTGCGATCTGTGACCTTCCCTACCATCCAAAATGTGGTTTGTCCATAGATCATCATCTGTCAAATAAACCGGAGTCTGAAAGTGAGGTGCGGGTCTGGGAAGCGGCACCCTCAGCAGCCAGAGTCGCGGCGAATCTTCTAGGCCATCTCATCGATCTAGGGGATCTCTCAGAAGCATTGGAGTGGACTGATCGCCTAGATGGTGGAAAGGTGACTAGAGAACAATACCTCTCAGAAGAGCCGATGGTATGGATCGGGCGGTCGATAGGCGTCGGAGATGAAATTGCAAGAACTGTCATGCGGCTCTTTTCCTCAGGACTTTCACCGCATGAGATATCGGAAACAGATGTTGTGAAAGGGGCCATCGCTCATAGAAAAAAAGAGAGTGCCATATTGAAGTTAGAAATCGAAGAACGTTTGGAAATTGTTGATCGTTTGGCTATTGTTCGGATGCATGGTTTGGGGATGCGGTCGAATGGGTATGCTGTGACAGCCTATGCAGGGGATGCATGTGATGCCTGTTTGATAACTCACGGGGATCTCGGGGTTTCCTTCGGAGAGGAAGACGGCTATCCTGTTTCGGCTTCATTCTACACGAATTCTTTCCTGCATAAAGAAGGGGGGATTTTTGATCTGACTGCTCTTGCAACAAGATTTGATCCTGATGGAGGCGGCCACAGAGATGCATGCGGATGTCGTATCAAACCGTTAAATGAGTCTGCTATCATGGAGAGGGATGTCGTCGAAGAAGATATCGATTTGAACATCAAGGAATGGATTGAAATCTGGTCATCAAGATAGTACATCATTCGCAGTGAGAGTTGACTGGCGTTAGACGATGCGTTGATGTAGGCACCCTCACGGCAAATGGGTATCGGAGCATCACACCATGGAGAATCAACTTCTGGAATGTCTCGAAGCAATGTCTGCTGCAGGGGATGACGAGCGAGCACGTTTGAGACGTGTTACTCGGAATATCGGATATGATGAGCTCTCAAGATCCTGGAAGGGGCTGGCTAGGATTGCTGTATCCAAAATGGGTCCGAAAGGTGCAGAAGATGGTGGAGTCTCGAGCAGGCCTGTTCGTCGAAGTGGCAGAAGAGTCGCTCGCGGGAAGATGGGGCGCAGTCCGGTTGATGATGTAATAGCCAATACAGAAGAGGGGAATGCAGGCTATCAGCTGTGTCGAATGCTCTTAATTTCAAACAAAGATTCGGATGCTGCTACCCCTGAGATTGAGTCGGTCAGGAGTGAATGCGAGAAGGGGCTTCATCCCGTTTGGGAACGCCTTGCTCGTGAGGCGCCAATATTTGCCGAATTAAGCAGATTTCCCGTTAAAGAGCGGTCGAAGAATTTTGGAGACGTCAATTTGTGGTCAGAATCGGCAAAATTCGACCCGATTAACCACAAAGAAGTTGCTTCTTGGTTGAGTATAGAGCCCCCGTTCCCTTTGACGAGCGCTCAAAGGAGAGCACTCAATGCTCTCAGAAAGGAATACTCTTCGAAAGTCTTCGTAAAAAGAGTCAGGGAGCAGCTTACTAATATCGGGGAAGGAGGGGAATTGGAAAATTTCCTCTACGGCATAATCGGATCTTCGATAGGGGATAATGTAGTGGAACGCCTTGAAGATGCTGCCAAGAATAACGGTATCAAAGAAGTGGCTAAGATGCACCTTGCCCTCAACAAATTAAGATGCGGAGAAGCATCGAACGAAGCGTCGAACTGGATAGGGAAGAAGGAAGATGATCCTCTGACCTCTTCGATAGTTCTTGAGGCTTGGAAGCATATCGATTTAGAAGAGATTGATTTGGATATGGGGGAGCTTCTGTCCGGAGCGGCCCTGCTGGACCTGCATGGAGTGGCGTGGCCTGCTGAACTTTCATCTAAGATTGTGAGCTTGCTGATTAAGAATGAGGATTATGAGGAGGCTGCTAAAATACTGGTTGAAAGAACTGTTGACGCAAGGGAATGTCTCGTTCTTGGGACCAGCATACCGCTCGAGAATGAATCTCTCCGATCGGTGATAGACGATTCAGTCGAGCGTTTGGATTCTGACGTGCTAAAAGAAATACTCAGAGATGAGGCATTGCCTATACGTGTAAAAATACCAGCTTCACGCGTCCTCATTGAAAGGAAAGACGTTGCTTACGACGATACTAATCTTGCAGATGTCTTAACATTAGGATGTGAAATTGAGTCTCTGGCTAAGATACTGACAGAGAATTCGGAAATGGTATCTCCCTTGAGAGGTTTGCTGGTTTGGCATCTACTTCCCGCGCATCTCGGTATGAGTGAGCCTGATGAGATCCTGTCGCTGAGAAGGGGATCTCTAACAGCTCTGAAAATAATTGAAGATGAATGCATAAGCGATGTATCGATAGCGCTAATGTCTATCATGAATGGTTTCTCAAAGGACTTGACTGTTCTTCACGAGTTACTTGGGAGTAAAGGCGTCATAGAATTGAATCAGACAAGGAGGGCTCTTCTTTCGGAAGGCTCTGGAATTGTCAAAGAAAGTATCCTTGAACATCTATCGAAATCATCTGAGGCGGCTAGCATGAATGAGATTGAGCGAGGGCTCTTTAGGTCGTTGATAACATCGTTGAGATTGAACCGGGCGCGTGTTGACTTGCACATGCAAACCGATGAAAAACGTAAGGCAGCAATATCTTCTCTTTCTTCGATTATGACGGCGAGGCCTCCTTCGTTAGAGATTCTAATGTCTATCTCAGAAATTGTTGAAGAGCATAGCCTTCCGATTCAAGAGTTGGATAAATGGTATCGAAAATATGCCCCCGATACAGTCTCCGCCCAAATAGCGCGGGCTGGAATTTGGTTAGGGAAAGGCGATCATAGAAACGCAGGTAGGGCATTCAGAGAGGCTGCAAATCGTTCAGATAAATTCGAAGCGCGAACTGCATTAAATCGAAAGGCGTTAATCCAGCTCGCTCACGCCAAGGCTTGGAAGGACGCCGTTGATCTAATTGAAAGAAACGAGGAGTTGTTAGCTGCGATAACAAACAAATTCCAGCTATTTCTCAGAGTCTGTAATGAATATGAAAGTGGGAATAGGGATACAGCGACCAGTCTTATTGTAAATTATGTCAAAAATTCAAGCAAAGACATGTCCGATGAAATTTCCAACTTGGGGAGTTATTCTTCCGAATTAGGGCTTCCAAGCGAGCCTTTTGAAGGGCGGGTTAAGGCAGCGGCCAAACGACTGGAGCGTTCAGGACGTAAGAGAGGAGTTAGTCGAGAAGATGATTGGAAAGAGGCTCTAAATGATGCAAAGACAGTAATCGATGTTGATGATATTGCAACTCAGCAGGCAGAGGTGAAGCCTCTTGCAGGGCTGAAAGTTTTCCAGTCTGCAATTAGATCTGGATTGTTCGATGATAAGGATGTCAAAACACTCCGTCAGGTGCTGAGAATCAAATTCACGGAGTTGGAAAGCTCGATACCAATAAGAGATAGGAAAATATTCGAAATATCAGGGTTGAAGCCACTTGTCATTGTTGACACGAATATACTCATACAGGCTTTCAAAGACGAGCTTCTCAACAAAGTCTCGGCTGGTGGTTTCGGGCAGCTTGTTTGGTCTATGGAACGAGCGTTCCAATGGGAATTACGACGACGCGGTGATGGGGGGGACATCATGCTATACGTCCCATCCGCTGTAAGGGGGGAGTTCACTAATAGAACTCGAAACGTAAAGTCTGCCAGGAGTTTGTTCGATGGCGAATACCAGGATCAGGTGATGTGGTCGAAAATTGAGGAGGGGGAGTTGAAGGGGATTCGAGAACGTGTTATCGACTTATTCAACACAATTTCTCTTTCCTTTGAAGAGCGTGCGGACTTGAGGGAGGATTTGAACGGTTTCTTGATTAGACATGAAGGGATATTCGATCGAATAGACCAAAAGAAGCGACTGCGAGATGACGAGCCCGCGAGATCTGTTATCGGTGGGCGTGCTATATACCCTGAAGCAGGCGATCTGAAGATAATGCTCGATGCGGGTAGCCTCGCATCTTATACGAGTGCCTCGGCATCTAATCTGAAAAAGATCGGGTCGGTACATGTGGCAACCCGTGATTCTGACTTCAGGATGATCAGAAGGTCTCTGGAAGAGTCATATGGTTTCAGTGTGGTAAGTGATGCTGGAGAGGTCTCAAAATTGGTGCCTCCTCAGTGATCTGTCCTTAACCAAATCGCCCTGTATCTTGTTGTGGAGGGATCATCATCTGGCAGAGTGGCCTTGACCATACTCATTTGGCATAGGGGCCTGCCTATGCTCTCAATGAACTCCTGTTTAAGAGGCCATGGGGGCCCCTCATGTGCGTCTCCGTCCTCACCGAATCTGCCTATGCAAACCAGATGCCCGCCCTTGGCTACAAAGTGGGGCAGTTTACTTGCCGCATCGTGTCGTATATTTTCAGGAATCGCTTGTAGAATGTGAACTTCTAAGACCAATTCAAACTCACTCACCCATTCTTCGGGTGGGTTGAGCAAATCGGCTACCACCCAATTTATATCGGTTCTTTCATGTCTTTTTTTGGCCCACTCAACTGCAGTGGGTGAGAGATCAAATGCGACCACGTCCCAGCCGATTTTATCCAAGAAAACAGCATCCTCACCGAGACCGCAGCCCACGACCAATGCTCGGCCAGGAGGTTTACCAATTGCCCAATCGACTACAAATGGGTTCGGAGAGCCGTCCGACCACGGTATCCAATTATTATCGCCTTGCGCAGACGAGTACAACTCTTCGAACCAAGAAAGAGGGTTGCTTGTGGATGCCGCTGCATCTGACATCTGCTTTACTCTGCTCCTGATGTCTTCCATGTCTCGCTCAAGACATACTGGCTCAAATGTTCTTCCATACCGTAACGCAAACATCGATTTAGCGATAGAAATCGCAATTTGAAACTAAATCTTAAAGATGAAAACATACACACGCAGGTTCATGGAGCTTAAACAACGAATTGACAAAAGAAAGACTGCGATCTTCGGCGGTTCTATGGCATTGGCTTTGGTAGCACTGCCATCTGTGGCTGCCGAGACTCAGATCCTTGCAGAAAATGACTGGGTGGGAATCAGCTTCTGGATAGCAACAGCGATGATGCT
>DAVB01000028.1:0-27556 GCA_002505455.1 Euryarchaeota archaeon UBA52
CGATAAGGGGTTCGGGCGCGAAATTGTCAGAAATGTCAACAATATGCACCCTGTCCTCCACACCAGGTGCTTGGAGGATGACTCTACAGTCTAATCCATCGTAGGATTGAAGCCCCTCTCTAGAGATCAGTACGCGAATCCTCTGAGTATCGCTATCCGGGTCATACGCGGGAGGATCAAGTTCCAAGCCTACAATTCCAAGATTCCAATAATCAGAATATCTGATCGAGATATCAGTGTGCTTGACCATCAGCAACCTCCCATATTCGTCATATATCCTGACTGAGACTGCCTTCACACCCGGTTCCGGATCCCAAGAGTCATGACTTAGGTTCAGATATCCGGGTTTGTCAGCCTGCAGGAAAACGTCCAGAGCATCCACAATCCTGCCTTCGTCGTCGATCAGCATCCCGTGGAGTGACAGGATATCTCCCCCCTCGCCGATTAAGCACTCCGCATCGAGTGAACCGTAGAAACCACTCAAGCTGCACGTCATCGCACGCTGGGTTATCTGAACTAATTGAACCTTGTAGGGGATTGAATCCGACCCATCAATTACGACGCTCCCCATGCCGCTGGAGGTGTCTGACAACACCCAGAATCCAAGAGGATCCCATTGTAACGCCCTGCCGCTATCAACATCGACTACATTTGATGTGGGGCCGGTCCCATGTATCTCTAGCAATGCAGAGCCACCCATTGTGAGGCTGAATACAGGAGTTCTGGACCATGATGAATTGGATGAAACAACTTCCAACATCAGCTCATCCTGTGCATTTGCCTCATTATTCGTGCCCACCCTCACAACAAACGAACCACCGTCCCAATCTGAAGAGGGCATCAATGAGATAGGCAATCCACGGAGTTCACCGGCGGCAACGGTAACTGATAATGGCCCCTCAACTGTCCACCCGTCAGGGAGTCCAATCACACTGAGATTAATCAATGAAGCCGCATTGCCCGTATTTTCAATCCAAGCAAGAGGATAACCGCCGTTCTCCGGCGTCACTTGCCAAGTTTCCACGCTTGTAATCGAATATGATCTGCTAGCCTCCACCCTCGCAGGTATCGAGATTTCAGTAAGGCCGGACCCATCAGCATCTCTTATTCTCAGTATGAGGTCCACCGTCAGGCTATGCACCGCGTCTAACGGCGGTGTAACATTCAGCATCACTCTGCGAGATTCTCCCGGGGACATCTCCTCAGAAATATTCGGAGAGGTAACCGACCACCCCTTCTGGCCGACAATCTGCGTTGTCAGGTACGGGATGGACGGAGCATTTCCGAGTTGAATGAGGTCAATCGCGAGTTCAGAACCCCCGGTCGGTATCTCAAGATCCGCCTCGCCGAAAGAAGCCCCCCATGCAGATCTTCGCGTAATCTCGAATTCAACGGATGTCGAGCCCATGAGATCGCCATTATCTGCCATGATTTCTAGGCTAACAACCACAATTGTGCCATTCGTTGAAGATTCTGGTATGGATAATGTGGCATTCATTTGCGATATATTTCCTATGCCGATCTGTTCTATTGAATTGTGTACCTGTATCCAGTTTTCTATTTCGCTACCATCTATGGAAACAATCGGAACAAGGCTGAGGCTATCAGCATAATTGCCGCTGTTCCTTACTGATAAAACAAGATCAACCACATCACCAGGGTCGACAAGCAGTCGCTGATTCGCAGCTTCTTTCCCATTTGAGGTAAGAGAGAGCAGATCCCATGACCTGTCTTGGAGTGCCGATACGTGGTAGATTACGAAATCTCCAGCATCAGGGTCTATGTCTGATTCCATCTGAATTCTAACTTCAATGGGCTTTTGGGCTTCAACTCCTTCTTCTATGGTGATTGAAATGGGGACTGCCTGGAGTTCACCCGGTCCAAGAGCGACTCCGCTTAAAGCCAAACTCACAAGTATGCCGTCAGCGACCCCTCCATCTACGAAATTAGCTTCCCATGAAAGGGAGTATTGGTCATCCCCATTGCCTGAATTACGCATTCTGAGCATCGAGTTGTAGGGCGTACCAACTTCGATAGAATTCTCATTCCCATCTTGTGGATCTGCCATCTCCAGGGAAGCTCTGTGCTCTTGTAGGATTTCCAGTGTAAACGATATGTACGCTTCAGATTCCTCATCCGATCCCCCCTCGTATCTGTGGAAACCCGGTTGGATGTATTGCAGAGACGCTACTTGATGAACCTCTAGAACACCTTGGAGCATCGTTCCCGACGCCCCGCTAATTTCCATCCTATCCCCTTCCACGGATAGATCACCATTACTTGCGGAGCCCCATTCCCAGCCGGGTGTTGACATTCCAACATCAGAAAGCGACCAATTAACGCTAGTGACTCCATTTGCTAACTTGGCCTTCACGGTGTAGTTGGCTGTACCTGGGACCATTCTTCTATGAGGCGGCTCAACTATGACCATTGCAGAGGTGAATGTCAGGTCTATGCTATCGCACGTTTGTTCGCTCCCTTGGCCAACGCATAGTTGGAGTGTAGTAGACACATTTTCACCCAGAGCGGCACTAGCGGGCACGTCTAATACAGCATGTATCTCGGTCTCCGAGTAAGGCTCAAGATTCAGAACGATCATTTCTTCCCCTGTCGAAGGGTCCTGGAGTCTTAGGTCATCACCCCATTCCGTAGATGCCCAAGAGAGTAGCACCTGATCTTCAACTGCATTACCTAGATTTTCAACCAATATCCAAGCCACAGCACTATCCCCAGAGAAGCCGAAACCTTGTGATGCGGGCAATCCTTCGGGCCCAAGTACCGATAGCCCCCGTGTGCGATTTGCCTCAACAGGGAGAATAGCAGATACCTCCACCTGTACATCGGAATCGAGAGTCAATGACAACGTGAGGTAACCCTCCTCATCCCCAGTAGCCGACTCAGGAGCAGATATGTGAAGGACAGGACTCCAGTATGTTCCCGACTCTATCAGAATATCTTCCAAGCCACCGGGGGTGTGGTCAGACCATGACCAGCCTTCTGGAAGCCCATCATCGTCTACTGTGAGCGTCCATGACCCCTCTTCGCGTCCTGTTGAGATGATTGTTGGCGATACTTCCGATGAGCCACCAGGATCGACTCTCGCTGGAGTCGATGGCACAAGTATGGAGGCGTTATAGGCCGGAACGATAGTCAGAGTCGTCTCGAATACGTCATTGTCCGTTCGGCTTTGGGATAGATTCCCATCCGGATCAAGAACCAGTCTGAATGCATGATTCCCCAGCCCCCCGGACCATGTAGCCTGGAATGATGCATCAGAGCCCTCTCCTGATGGAGATGTAGGATCCATGGATTCCGCACGATGCCTGGCAATCTCTATCCCATTTGCATATAAGACTGCATCTACGCTTCCCTCAGATGGGATGTTACCTGAATTTTCGTAGAATGCGGTGATGGAGATATCTTCCCCGGGATCGGGTTCTGATGGATCGAATATGATGCTCCTCCCGTCATTGAGGGGGCGGATGTCTATGTTTCCTTCCGATATTGAGACTGTCCCTAGAACCGCATCATAGGTCGCGTCGCCGTTCATATCTGCAAAAACCACTTCCGACCAAGTTCTATGAGGCACTTCAACCGGCTCAGACCAGTTTGAATCCGCACCACTTGGCGAACCACTCGCCCCATCGAATGCGTGCAACCCCCTTCCGAAGGCAATAATGAGTTCGGGAGGACCATTACCGTTGATATCCATTATCGCCGGCGGCGCAACCGCAATCTCGTCATTGAGTACTCCGTCCGCATTGACCAAATCGAGATTACGAGACCATTCAAGGGCCGGAATCGTTTGATTCACGTCATGACAACCGGCAAATCCCGATCGTTCCTGTGTGAAGCTTTCGCTGGTCATGGTCCAAGTTACCCAGCAGAGATGATCGGATATACCGTCATCATCGGTATCCACTGGAAGGGGCGGCGCATCTGCATACCCGTCTACTGCATTGACGGACCACAGTTCAGTTTGGCCGTCAGTCACCTCAAGAGCACGGAATTCCGCTCCATCTGCATTTCCGGTCCCGCCAAGGTCTGTCGGTATAGTGACTATTACTTCCAATGCTGAATCTGAGTCTAAATTTGATAGAACTGGACCAGGAAGTCTAAGATGCGGGACGTTCGTATCTCCATCAGTATTGCTCATTGTTCGTGGAGACCATGCTTCATTCCCATTAGAGCCATCCAGCTTCCAGAGCCATATTGCTCCTGTGGACGAATCCGTCGTCGTGATTAGGACATACCCCGTGCTCTGATCAGTTTGAACGTAAGCCGGATCAGACGGGTGAGTGCCCTGATCGAGAACAGCTGTCCACAATGGGTCCGATGGGGCGGACATCTCAAGATTCAGCGCAATGACCTCAATTCTTTCCTCGACCTCATTCCAGACGGCGATAATCGCCTCATGCACTTCATCTGTGTCGACATCAGCCAGAAGGACTTGGGTGGTCGGACGGTGGCCTGAGATGGAGACAGAGGGGGATGGGCTCGGGCGGCTTATTGCAAGATTTGAGTCAGACCACGTCCAAAGCAACTCGTCTGCATGCGTACCGCTAGGCGACCAACCAGTAATGCCGCACTCGAGGACCGGACTGTACGCCTTCACAATTAGCGAACCCGATGCATCATATGCCACCAACACCTCGAGCATACCATCTCCATTGATATCCGTCAGCACCGGACTGCTCTTGACTAGTTCCGCGACACCAAGATCGACCGACCATGCGATTTCTGCATCCTCCCCCTCGATGATCCGTAAGTGGGAGTGATCATTCGAATCCTGCTGAACAATGAATGCGAATAGGGAGTCACCTCCACAGCGATCTTCTGCACCAATCTCCACGGTTATCTGATTTGCAAGGCTGGCAATCGGGGTGCTTAGAGCATCATTGCCCAAGGAGTACGAGCCATATGTCCAGTCTATCACCGGATTTGTGATTGAGTCAAGCTTCTGCGCAGCCCCCGGGTCGCCGCTTACTGAGCCGCCATCGGGGCCATGGCTTGCAGTAACAGGCAACCGATTTGGATTCTGTCCAAATTGTTCCCAAACAGGTAATTCTGGATAGTTGTACCATGGGGGGCTATCATGGGGCGAATTGACTCCCTCTTCCTCTAGGTCGGTGATGGATTCTAAGCTCCTTTCAGTCAATGGCAGCATTAATGACGCTTGGAGAAGTATGACAACCAGCACGGCTTTAGCACTAGGTCGAAAACCAGAACCCCTGATATCCACGCCTCAATCCGATTCACAGCCATCTTGAACGTTCTCCCAAGTCGATCGGTCTAGGCCGCGATTGATGGTCATTAACACGACCATCGGGAACTCCATAATATCCATCGCGCTTATAGCCCCCCCCGGTTCCGCCCGGTCATCGGGATCTCCTCCAGAGGCTGTGCCTGTGAAGGACGGGAACCTTCCGGCGGCCTGGGCCGAGGAGCGTCCCGACAAGCGGACGTGGAACTATGTACACCCTAATTACCAAGGAGGATACAATTCGTATCCCTGCAGAGTATATCCGTCGAGGACGGAAGCTAGAGGAACACATCGACGAACTCGCGCACCAAGCATTCGAAGGACAATTCGATGAAGATGAGAACTATGTGCTCTTAACATTCGATCACGAGACTCTTGGCCGTGGAAAGATTATCCATGGCGATGGCGCAATCTACCAGAGAGTAAGATTCAGAGCTCTTCTGTTCACGATGGAGACAAACGAGATTGTAGATGGAGCGGTTTCTGAGATATCTGAATACGGGGCATTCGTCAGGATAGGGCCCATAGAAGCACTCCTCCATAAGTCGCAGATTCTAGATGAACCAATTACTGTCAATCCAGCCGAAAGAAGAATAGAGGGCGCCAAATCCGGCAAACTCATAGAAGTTGGAACGAATGTAAGATCGAGAATTGTATCCAAGGCCATCAACCAGAATGACCCTCGTTCAAGCAAGATAGGACTCAATTGCAAGATGGCAGGTCTTGGTGCACATCAGTGGATCGAGGGAGATGAGTGAAAATGCCGAAACAACCTTTCGCTTGCGGCGAGTGCAATCGCATTCTGCCGGATCCTGAGAAAAAGAATGACCCTGTTCAATGTATGTCCTGTCCAAACGCTCCAGTCACCACAGATTGGCAAGGGTATGTCATCATACTCGACCCATCTAGATCTGAAGTCGCACGACGACTCAATGTCACTACTTCAGGGGCCTATGCCTTGAAAGTCAATATTCGCTGAGGTGTTTGTATGGAAATCATTGATAGAAAAGACAATCCTTTGCTCAATCGAGTTGAGATAAGGTTTGTTTGGAATCACGAGGGAAAAGCAACTCCAACCCGGAGGGAGATGGTGGAAGCGGCTGCAAAGTCTGAGCCAAATGCGAAGAAGGAACTCACATACATCAAGGATGTTAGGACAGTTTTCGGCAAGGGCCGCACTGAGGGCGTTGCACTAATTTACTCGAGTGCTGAGTCTGCATCTATGGAACCCGGCTATGTAAGTGCGAGACACAAGGACCTGTTCGGAGAATCACCTTCTGAGTCTGAAGAATCAACGGAGTAGATATCATGTCTGATGGAAAACCAAACCCAAATTCAAGGCACAGCAAGTACTCCATCGAGGGAGGGAAGCTAGTCAGGAAGGCGCCCTTTTGCCCAAATCCTTCATGTGGAGATGGCATTTTCCTCGCGCGTCATGCAGACAGGTGGTCCTGTGGAAAGTGCGGCTACACCACCTCTGATTCAGAGGAATAACCGCCCCATTGCTCGATAGAGCCATCGTTGCATATGCATTTGTCGCCTCCAAACATGCCAATTCCTATTTCAGGCCTCATTCGGATTAGTAATTCTCCGCTTCTGAATGAGCCATCATGGCGCCATCCAGTCCATTTCCATCCACCATTATCAGCATAGGCATCAAGCACAGGTCCAGGAATTCTCCTTATGCGTTGGATTATTTCTCGATTACCATCCATCAGGATAATCTCCTTGCCGCGCGTCATTACCATGGTGCCCAATTTACTCGAGTATACAGCACGATAAACCGGATCCCGGAGATCGAGAAAACCCCTATCCAATTCAATACCCTCTTCGGCAGATAATAAGATCCATTCACCTCCCTCTGATATCGCCAAAACTCCTGATTCAGTAATCAATATCGATGCAATACGATCACGTATTTCAGGTCCAGAGGATAGGGTCAAAGCAGGGTAATGGGTCCTCCAAGACTCATCGATAATCGTTACATCCTCATCAATTTTTAGACTCATCGAGTATATTCCCTGGCCAGAAAGGGCGAATATGAATCGACCCCCTGCGCCGCCAACCGACTCCACATTCCCTTCGACCTTCCTCCACCACGTGGCGCCTGCCGGACCTCCATCTACACCACTTTCACAGCCCAATTCAGAAGTATTTCCAAAATCAACAAAGAAATCCTGCGGAATCAGCCCCATGCATGACGATACATCATCATAGAAGTTCCATGAGGCAATAAGATGCCCATCAAGAAGAATTGATGATGATATCGGATTCGACATCGGTCGGAGAATATTCGTGACCCTCCCACCCTTATCCAGTCCAATCAATTCCCCATCGGATCCCACCACTACGGCACTATCGTGATGGTTGTGTACGCGCATGGGCGTGACTGGCAGCATATGCTTGCGCCGAGGTGGGGGCAGTTCAACCTGCGCTCAATTACTAATATGCGAAACAACAGCCTGGTGCTGATGACGACCCTCATTCTGGCATCCAAGGCTGATCCTGCCTCATTGACACTTCATCAAGCCATGATTGAAGCACATACGTGGAATTCGACCCCATCCCCCCTGGGGGAATTGCTGATTAGCGCTGAAATGGATGTTCACATGCTTCTTGTCAATGAGATACACATCAAAAGTGACAATGTGGGTAAAATGCACATGGAATCGGTTAACAAGAATATAGCTGACATCATAGTTCTCTCAAAGCACGTTTCCAATTCAGAAGTCCCTGCAATGACGATTCACCCGATAGGCGTTCCGACCGGCCGAGAAATCGGAGAAAATGGAAGGTCGGGGGGAGTTTACGGAACGCTCGTACCTCCCAATCCTCGTTTAGCCCCGTTTCTTAGAGCAATAGTTCGAAGAGGTGCCTTGGAGCCAGATTTATCAAAATTTGATTTGACACTGGAGGCAACACATCACGGGCCAGTAATGTCACTCCCGACTATGTATCTTGAAATTGGGTCTTCAGAGAAAGAATGGAAGGACATGAAGTTAGCCTCTATATGGGCCGAGATCATCATCGAAAATCTCTCGAGCAAGGCACCTGATCAGAATAAACGTTGGATACTGTGTATCGGAGGCGGCCACTACGCTCCTCGACATAGAGACATATTAATCAGATCCAATGAACTTGTAGGCCACATACTTCCATCATATTCATTGCCCAATGTCGATGAGGAGACGACTCTCCACAAGTTTGAGAAGGTTCTTCAAGCAGCAATCTCGTCCATGAAGGCGGCCCGCCCAAAAGCCGAAGTGATAGCACATTTAGATCGAAAATCTATGAATTCAGATCTTAGAAGATATATCATTGATAAACTCAGCAGCTTCAATGTAGAGGTAGTCCGTGGTAAACAACTCTTGACCATTGAGTAACCGTCAAATGCCTCTTCGAACGAGCCGAATCATGAACTTGTTCGGCCGAGTCATCATGGCGTTCATGCCGATTACGCCTAAGGCGTTCATACGATTCATATCTCGACGTTATGTGGCTGGGTCAGAGTTGGAGGATGCTCTCAGAGTCATGCAAAAGATGTCGTCCGAGAATACATCATTCACTGTTGACGTCCTTGGTGAAGACATCTCCACATTGGAAGGTACCCAGCCATTCATCGAAGAATATAATCGACTTATAGAGGCAATAAGCCGGTCCGACTTAGATGCTCATATTTCTTTGAAACCAACCGCCTTCGGCCTTGACATAGATTACGAATACGCTCTGAAAACTCTTTCCGAAATAGTCCGAAAGGCGAATGATTCCCAAATATATGTTCGACTTGATATGGAAGACAGCACACACACTGAATCTACTCTGCAGATGATGGAAGATCTTTATTCGGCAGGTCATCTCAACGTAGGTGTAGTGCTCCAAGGCAGACTTTTCAGAACCAATGATGACCTTTTGCGTGTTGCTGATGCCATGGGCAAACACGCCGACGTCAGAATTTGTAAGGGCATATACCTCGAACCTCCAGAAATAGCATACACGGGTTATTCGGATATTGTGAACGCCACATCGGATGCTGTCGAGAGAGCATTGGATCTTGGGATGTATGTGGGCATCGCATCCCATGACCATCCAGTGATCAATGCAGCCTTGCAAGCTCTCCAATCCAGGGGGATAACGCCCGAAAAATCAGATCCAAGAAACCCAGCACCGATTGTGAAGCCAGGGAAGGGGCGCGGATATGAGTTTCAGTTTCTTCTTGGAGTCAGGGGCGACGTAAGGAGGCAACTCGCGTCTAATGGACATCTTACCCGCGTTTACCTCCCCTATGGCAGGCAGTGGTATGAATACAGTATGAGAAGACTCAGAGAGAATCCTGGAATCGCATGGCACGTGGCGAAGTCAGTAATCATGCCATGGACAAACAGGAGATGAGGTCACTCCGCATGCAGGTATATTCTACGTATATCGGCCGCTGCTCTACGACCTCTCAATGTGCGGCCCTTGCCAGTGTGTATGGCTCGAATCGTCCACGTCGAACCTTCGACTTCGATATATGTCCCGCATGAGAAAATAGTGTCCGGGCTGCATTCCATCGATGATGAACGACTCACCTCTCCGTCCGTCATTGTCAAGGGTATGATCACTCTATCCACTCTGATGGCCCACCCTCTTCGGATGCTTCCCGCGTCTATCCTTTTCACACTCCTTCCATCTTCCTCTTCAAGACGAGTTATTGTCCACTCGGAACCACCATGTTCGAAGGTATCTCCCACACATATTTCTTCATCGTCATCCGAATCTATGCTCTCAAATGAAGAAGATCTCCCGTCGGAGAGAGTCATCCCAATTTTGACTGGTTTAGGAGGTCGTAATATTATGGTATGAACATGTTTGCATCCGGAACATCTGACTAGAAGATCGACTCCCTCCCCAATCTCTTTCTCCCTTAGGGTGACATGTTCCATCTCTGATGAGCAAGATGGGCAGAATAGGTCTACACGCCCTTCTGCTTCGGAAGCCATCGTTTACGACGCGTGAGCCCCCTATTCTTCAATACGATGGACAATAGCCATGATTGATATCTGGTGCCTTTAGTCAAGTATCATGTCACTCCCTGGCGGAAACCTACCGATGAGGGGCGAGGAAGAAATTCTCCATGCCCTAATTGAGCAGAATCAAGACTTCAGCACAGATGAGCCAGAGATCGCAGCAAATATCGGTCAACAGATGCTACACATGGACCTACCTCTTCTTCCTCGAGATGCACGGGCGAGAATCCGGGACATCGCTGCCAGGGTAACTCCTGAGAATGTAGTTCTAGTCGGCGGAGGGATCGGACATCTTTCCGCATGGCTGTTGGATGCGTGGGCCACTGCACATTCCAAGCGCCCATCCACATTCAGAATTATAGAAGAGGGAGGAAAGTTCGGAGTAATTCTGGACCGACTTATACGCAGATATTCCGCTGAATCATGGACCTCAGTACTATCACGTCCATGGAATGAAGTAGTTGCCGAGACGACTGCATGGAATGCAGCATCTGCGACACCAGAAAATAGCATAATTTCACCCATACCCTTGCCATCCCCCACTGGCATGGTAATAATCGACGTACCTGAAGTGCAAAGACCTGCTACTCTTCAGTTGGCATTTGAGATACTGAAAGAAGACGGGATCGTCATGGTTATCGAGCCAGAGGTCCCAACAGGAGACGTTGGAGACTTCGAACCAGGTAAGCCATCGACAGAGGCTCAGAAGCGTGTAGAAGCCTTCAACTCATGGATCTCCGCAATAAGGGAATCCCAGATGCGCGGATTTAAGTCAGCATTCGTCGAACTATCTGGTGCAACATTAGTGGTACTCGTTTCCTGTTGAGAGTACAGTACCTCTCCAGAATATCGATTTTGAGTACTTTCGTTCGGTGCGTCCCCGATTAGGCCAATAGTATTCACAATCCCGTAACCAAACCGATCATCGTGTCCCGTAACCCCTTCTTTTTGTGTAGATGTTTGCGATATCCTGCTCTTGATGTCCTCTATGGCACTTCTATCTCCTGAGCGAGCAAGGTCCGGCTCATTCTGTATCACTAACGCAAGGATGCCTGATACCCAAGCAGTTGCAGCCGAAGTACCACTCGAGTATCCATACCAACTCCCACTGTTTGTGAGCAAAACTGGCACCTCCGATGCAGGAGCTATCACCTCAGGTTTTTTGTCTGGATCCTGTCTTGGAAGAATCGGATTAGGCCAGAGCCGGCCATTATTGTCCCCCTGTGAACTTCCTGACCACACATCCCCATTCCGATTAACACCTCCAACACATATCACATCCTCAACCGATCCTGGGGAAGCAACATCTCCATCATCATCCGTACCGTCATTGCCTGCTGCTGCGACCACGAAGACCCCCACGTCGAGAGCATCCTCTACAGAGTTCTCCAGAACATCAAGAGTGAGGCCTGATAGGCCCGGCCCCTGATCGCCCCCTAGACTCAGCGAGATTATGTCGGCACCTTGAGCAGAGCACCAATCTACCGCTTCTGCGATACCCTCATCCGTACCTGAGCCAGAATCATCAATCCCCTTGGCGATGAGAAGATCCGAACCCCCGGCAATACCCCCTACTCCTCCTTTGGATGCAATAATCCCGGCCATTGCAGTCCCGTGCCCTTGATCGTCATAGGGTTCCACCCTTCCATTTATGGCATCATACCACCCATTAATGCTAACTCCATCCATGCCAGGGTGTGAAAGATCGACTCCTGAGTCAACTATGCATATCGTAACTCCTGAACCATCGAGATTCCCATCCACTTTGTCAATAGCAGTCATCCTTTCATAGTCATCTTGCCATGCTAAGAGAGTTGCAGGCGGCCCTCCAAAAATTACATTCTCTTCGCTGAGGAGCCACATCGCTAGGATCGCTATGGACAATCCGGTAACTAGGGTTGATACTGCGGTGATGAGGTAGGGAAGTGCCGAGACTTTGGATACGCTATGAGCAGAAACACCCTCGTCATTTTGACTCAGAAACTCAGCGACTGAGTCTATTTCTTGATCCACTGTCCACACTCCACATTACTATTCTGAAGGCTACCATAGCTCTCCTTGCGTAGAAAAATGATCTTCGACATTTGATGTGGCGCCACACGAACCGCATGCCACCAACCCCACATGCTCAACACCGCAATATTCGCATTCAGTCCCGACAAGACCCCGCCCCTCACAATTTTCAGTCCTGCAAGAAACAATGATCGAACCATCGCTTTCCCTTGATACAGAACTCGTCACACCGCAATCGGGGCAGATTCCAATTTCTACCTCTATTCTCTCCGAACCTATGCCCTCAGAGACCATTCTCGCTAGCTTTGATTGTATGCCTCCGCTGGAACTCCCCATCATGAATTGTGGATACCAACAAACGTGTATGAGTAACGCAAATGATACCAGCCCGGATATTATGTGTAGGGCCATGAATCCCCCAGTATCGCCTATAATGGGCGGCGGTCGAGCCACTGCATGAGTGCCTGACCAAGCACTAATGTTGAGGAATAATAGCCAGAGAAACAAGGAGATGTTCCATAGTAGAAGGCTATGATCTTCTTGTGCACTACGCATCCGCCGGGGATCCGGGTGAATATGAGAAACCTCCACATGAAAGTCTCGTGTTTCCATCACAGATCTTCTCACAACGCCCAAGCTGACAAAGAGTATGATCCCATTCCCAATTATTGCCCCTGTCCATGTTGCTAGGCCTGAACCCATTGGGAAGTATGGGTCAGAGGCATGACTGGCTATATGCCCATATTCAACAGCAAGTATTCCAAATATTAGGTATAGCAGATTTTCCCGCATGAGTGGGAATATTGCCATTAGGAGCACATATGCCGCTACGGATATGAAGAGCGAGAGGAATGAAAGAACTAACGCTCCCCCTGTAACGTGCAGAAATCCACTCTCAGAGCCAAATATACCTCCTCTGTTGTAATCCCCACCACTCGATAACTCCCCACTCCCAAGATCCCACGAGCCAAGAACCAAGGCTCCGAATGCAAGAACAAGGGGCACTGCGTGGGTGTAGGTTAGGCTACCCTTGGCCGCGATTAAATTGAACTTCATTTGTCTGAGTACCTCATCCACAGGAGATAGAATCCCGAACCTTGATCCAAATTGTGTAAATGCGTCTACTTCGGTCAAGCGCGTAACATGTTCAGAAGCCGAATCACGCTCTACGGCATCAACGTCCACATGAATCGGCCACGATACAACCATTTGGAAATTCTGTACATGAGTGCGGGGTAGGACGCTGATTTGGCGCCGAGACGGAGATTTGAACTCCGGAGGGAAGATCCCACATGATTTCCAGTCATGCGCAATACCAGGCTATGCGACCTCGGCTTGTGAGCCGGCCTGAACAGCAATGATGTTTGAGGCTGTTGATTGGTCAAATCGATTTACGCAGCGATTAAATCAAGACTCTGGGTCCCGGTGATGCCGCCACTGTGGCTTAGGGGTATAGCGTCGCCTTGGTAAGGCGAAGGTCGGGGGTTCAATTCCCCCCAGTGGCTCCAAGGATTGCTCACTTTCTTTCGCATATTTCATAGTCTCATCATACGTCACGGGTACATGTCCCGTACGAACGCCCGCCGAGCAATCCTTCTGACAGCCTTGATGCTGTTTGTGCCGATAGCCCAAGCTGACCTCTCGGAGTGGAGGGGTCCAGATGCCGTGAGACCTTCCGATGGCGGATCAGACTTCACAGCACTACGCGTCCCTACGAACGCGACTGTATTGGACAGCTGGGTAGAGATATCAAACGAGGAGGTCGCCCAGTCTTCTGAGAATCTAATCTCATGGCATCAAGACTCTCCAAACAATGACGGAGCCTTCCTTAGCGGTATAGCGGTTAATTCAGATGGCCAACTGCTACTTGAGGACGATTTCACTGTATCTCAGATAGAGAGCTTCGACGGGGGAAATTACACAATTGAAATGCCGAATGGATACTACCACTCCCCCGGGGTTCTAGCTGTTTATTCCATTGAGCAAATTTCTTCAAGCGCTTCATGCAGTAATCTGGACTCCACAAAGTTATCCCATGGGCACGACATCGACGGAGACGGGAATCTTGACATTGATGAGATCGAATCGTCCAATGAGTACTGCCCGTCCTCAGGATTGCCTGACAGCATTACTTCACTGAATATCACAGATCCTGGCACTGGTTACGAAGATGGAAATCTATCTGCAACGGGCGGCGGTGGCTCAGGATTCAATGGCACATACCTTTCAGGAAGAGGTATCGGTTCAGCCACCTTGATTTCAGGAGGCAGCGGATACCAAAATGGCACTGTGTTTAATGTGGAATGCGGGAGAAATTGTCCCGGTACAGGTGCCAATTTGACGGTTACCTCGGTAGATAGCTCCGGTGCTATAACTGGGATTTCGCTTACCTCACACGGCTTCAATTACACAACAGAACACACACTCTCATTGGCCAACACCGCTGCTACTGGCAGGCAAGCGGACATCGCTCTAACACTGAATTCGACAGGCCCCATCGTGATCGCCACGATAGAGTCACTCGGCTCAGGGTACACGTCGACTCCGACGATCGTTCCAAGTGGCACGGGAAGCGGCGCAGTGATCACACCCGGATTGGGCGGCTTCTTCAACTGGTTGATCGAGGATCGCCCAGATGCTGCTGATTCAGCCACATGCAGCGAAGGAGGTCACCTCATGGACATCGGGCAGGACCTGAATAACGATGGTGCGCTCAGCTCAACAGAGATACTACAGACAACTCCGCTGTGTCACAACGAGGATATAGACTACTGGTCCTCAGTATTGCCTGAAACGATGAACGGTTCTGTTTACCTGGATGAGAGAACACTTCCACACGGGGTAGTCCCATCAATGGCGGTTGAAGGACGGGTTATCGCAGGAACCATGCCCGGCAACCCGGTTCCCGCGGGCGTTGACACATCCCTCTATCTGCCCCCCTTGGACGTCCCGGATAGCGACCTACAAGTGGGCTACACCCTATCTTTCGATCACTGGTATCACGTTGACAGCACATCAACTGGCGATGGTGATGGCGCATGGGTGGAGTTCAGGATGATGAATGGCACATGGGGCCCATGGTCATACATTGAGCCAGCAGGGGGGTACCCCAGTACACTGTCATCAGACGGCCCCGCAGTTCCGGGGCAACCATCCGGGGACCTTCCGGTATTCGCATCTCCTTCGCATAGTGGTTGGACGTCTGAGAATATAGATCTCACAACCTTATCTGGAATAGATGATGCCGACAAGATACAATTCAGGTTCCGACTCTGGACCCATCCCTCGTCTCAGAATTTGAGGCCCGGCTGGTTCCTAGACAACATCTCCTACCAGAATGTCGGAGGAATGGATGGAGGTTGGCTACACGGCTGCTCCCTCCCAGCGCAAGCAACCTGTTCGTATTCTAACTACGCTCATGGCGCCCTGCAGACCCAGATAAGTACACAGGGCACGTCGGCTAACTCGAAGATAAGGCTCAACATCGAGTATGACCTTGAAGGCAGTACATTCGACAACTATTGCGTAGAAATGTCAACCAACAATGCGTCTTGGGTCGATATTTCATCCTCTACGTCTCTGACATCTACTGCTTGCGACGATAGGTCCGGATCCATACCAGGTACCAGCGGCGATCAGAGCGGAGGCTTAGTGATCCAGCAGTTCTCAGTCCCCTCGCAGTTCCTTAATTTGAACAACGTGTACCTCAGAATCCTTGTGGATACTGATGGCTCTGTGACATACGGGAGCCCCCAGGATAACTTCGAAGGCGTCTTTTTGACCGACGTCTCTCTCGTCACTCCCGGCACAGCCGTACATTGGTCTGATGACTTGGGTACCAGCAGCACGTTCTACCATTATGTCGCATCCGGCGGGTACTGCGGGCTCGGCTCTTGCGTCGATGATTGGAACCACATCCAGCTCTTCGGCGGGAGCATAGACCAAACCATGGGATTCGAGAACTCATATGCGACTGCCCCGGAGAGTACCCATGCTCCTGGATGGAGCACCACCGGGACTTCAGACACATGGAATTACGGCTTTTTGGGATCATCACTCACGCTTGAGGAGCCAGCAAGCTTCCCGTACCTTTACGGGACAGATTTGACCGGCCCATACTCGGACAATAAGAATGGCTACCTGCTGTCGCCAAACTACAATATTCCGGATTCAGGTGCAACACTCCATTTCGCGAAGTGGAGTTGCATGGATCCCTTTTACAGCACTGACGGTGCACAATTACAGTACCGCGTTAATGGAGGGTCATGGCAGCATTTCCAACCTTCGATGACAGGGTGGTATGACGGTGTCAGAACCTCGACATGGAACAATCCGTGGGGCTCAGATGAGATTTGGTTCGACGGCGAATGCGGAATCGATGAGATGTCTGAGAGAGAAGCGCCACTGGACCAATGGTCTGGCGAGCAAATGCAATTCAGATTCCAATTCTCAACGGACACATGCTGTCAGAATAGCGGTTCAGAAACATATGAAGGATTCTACGTCGATGATTTCGGCATACTGATCCCCAACTATAGCTCAAACGGCTCATGGACATCTCCTTCCGTGGATATATCAAATCAGTCAAGTTTCAACATGGGCTATGTCGATGTCGACGCTGAGATTCCCGAGGGAACCAGGGTCCTAATCAGCATCCTCGATTCCGCAACCCTGAGTCCCGTGGAAGGCTTTGACATGGGCGAGTTACCGGTGTCTCTCGCAGGCATAGATGCCGCAACACACCCATCTGTGAGAATACAAGTCCACCTGGAAACCGTGAATTCCAGCCTGACACCCATGATTAATTCAGTGAGGTTAGACGGCTTCAGGACACTATCTTCTTCCTCAGGGGAATCGAATGGTTGGTCATTCAGCCCAAGCACAGTCATAGATGGAGATCATATCATCAGTACGGGGATAGCAGGTACAATTGACTCCGAATATCTCACATCTTCAAGACCCATAAGAGCACTGTCTGTAACAGGGGATTACTCGGGAGCCACAATCACCTTCAAGGACGCAAACGGCGCTGTTATAGGGACTCCTGGGATAGCCGGGGGACTCGTGGAATTCCCATGGCTTCAACCAGGATATCGAGCTACCATCTCCCTATCTCCCGCTGGCAGTATCAATCAACTCAACATCTCTGCCAAATTCGCAGAACCAGCACGATCCCCCACAGTGGATCTGGGCTCAGATGGGACAAATGATTGGGCCTTCCCCATGGGCAGTAGCTATGGTAACCTCGGCTGGCAGTCTCTGATTGAAGGAGGCACCATGCAAAGAAGCGAGTCCATGTACCTCACTTCTTCGAATCCAGCAACAGTCTCAGTCCTCGTACCTTCTGGCACATCGTTAGATCCGAATGTAGATGCCACCTCTTGGGCGGCAGCCGGCTTCATGGCGATATCTCCAGTGGGCTCACAAACCTTAGACTCGCCTGTCATGGTATCCTTGGGATCGGCGTCCCAGTCCACACATAGTTCAGGAACAGGGGGCCCCTCAGTTATCCACTTCAATGGTGCTATGATATCTCAGATTAACTCTGTCCAACCAAGTATCGCAGATCCATCAACACAGAGGCAATGGAAGGAACTCGATTTCCAGATCTCATCAACATCGTCACAGACTGTGGCTATCGCGACATTGGGGATATCGTACTATCTCCATGAGAATGTATCCGGTCTGCAGAACGTGGTTACAAGCGCCATAACAGCTGCCCAATCTAATTCCTCCAATACTGATATCAATGTATTAGTAAATGCATTAGAAGGCATGATTTCCATTGGCGGCGGTGCAGAATACGACTACATCACAACCAACTACCCATTTGACCCACCCAATACATTCGCACCCAGGGCCGAATCATATGGTCTTGTGACTGAGCACAGCCATCTCTTCGACAATAGCCTGATCTCATCGATAACTTTGACTGGAACCACAGAGGAAGGAGACAGCGCCACATATACCGCCTATGCGCCTGATTCTGACTGGTCCGCCTCTGGATCAGTATTATTTAGCCAAACTGGTTCAATACCCGGGCTCGCTCTTGTGGAATCTGAGTCGGCTCCAATGCTCGTAATGGACCAGGACGGAACCGAAAGAATACGGGTTAATTGGTCGATATCAGCCTCTTGGGGCCCAGACGACCTTTCATCGCTATCGTGGTCTTCCAGCGCCATCGATACGAATGGTGAGAATCGATGGTCAGCCGATGAATCCAGTGGTAACGGCGGTAGGTCTGCTTACGAGAATGATTTGGAAATTGACTCTTTCACAGTAGTAAACCATCTTGGTAACACGCTTTCCGACCAATTCTCTTCGATGTACCCATTCCCCGTCGACCCCGGAAATATGATCTCCATCGAAGGCAGTGTACGCTTCCAAGGCTCAGAGGAGTTGAGACCGGATTCAGGAGATTTCTCCCCAGCAGTCGATTTATCCGGCGTCATAATACCTCTGACTACACAGTCTAATGGAGCCTTCAGTGGAGACATTATGATCCCATCAGGGATGTCTTCAATCACACTGCAGCCGCTCCTCGAGGCAGTTGGACCATCCGCTGTATCCATCGTCAATGCAGAAGATGTGACCATCAACCCCCCCAGTATCGAGGCAGAAGTAGATTCCGCGCCTCCTGTGGCGGGCCCAATTCAGATACTAACGCCTCTCGGTTTCCAAAATGCGGCTGGAAAAATCGTCGACCCAGAGCTACCTCTCTCAGTGTACGTCACCGTGTCTGATGCCGATGCCAGGGCATCAGACGTCACCCTGAGGTACTGGCGTACTGCGATGGATGATGTAAATGCCGATGGTGTACCTGACCCAGAGGAGTACAGCTCAATGACGCTCCCCCTCTCAATAGGATTCCCCGGCGAAGAGCAGAAGAATTTCGAAGGAATCGATTTGACAGACGTGCCTTTCAACAGCCCTGTTTACCTGTACATCGAAGGTACTGATTGGTCTGGACGAACTTACCAGTCAGGCGGTACAGGGGGAGGGCCAGGGGCATCCGAAGCATGGGCGACGATGCTCGTCGCGGAGGATGTCGAAACTCAGATTCTGGCTTCAGGATACTCTCTTGATAGGAAATCAGGCTATCTTCTACCGGGGGTAGAGCATACGTTCACCATGTTAATAGACGAACCAAACGGAATTGCAACTCTCGATGGTATCGATCTGATGCTTTGTGATGACGGACCGACAGGACTCGGCAAAATGTTCTGGAATCCTGCTGAGCAGATCATGTCCACGCCCGAGGACTCCTACGTGCACCTCATAGATGCAAGCGCCACACCGCTGGAATCTGACTCGATTCTCTCTGTAGAGTTTGATTTCATCCTTGACTGGAACTACCCTTGGAATACAGGCGACTCAGACTGCAGCCCGAGAGTCAGAATAACAGACGATTTGCAGATGATCGCACAATCGCCACTTCTAACCTCCCTTTCATGGGAACTGGACAACATGTTGGAAGCCATCCCCACTCAGACGGAAGATCTGACCCTCCCAATCGGCGAGTCGGATGCGACTGGCATCTACCTCATGAAGGGCGACTCGTTCCGAGTCAACGGAACGCTGTTGCACGCAGGCTCGGGGACACCATTCACGTCAGATCTGGATGAAACCATGGTGGAAGTATCATTCGTTTATGGCTCCACGAGATTGAGCGAGGCCTCTTTGCTAGGCGAGGACGGCTCGTGGACAGTGGACCTCACTCTCCCCAATAGGCCACCGGTATACCCTGTGATGGATATCACAACAAATGTCGTGAATGCGCCAGGATCCGCCATCTCGTCCGAGAATACAGACACTTCAATCACCGTCGACTCTTCTGCGCCAACAATACTCTTCGACCAGACTGCCTATCCGGATAGTTCTTTATCGGTGGAGGAATCTGATCGCCTGAATAGGGTGAAGGTAACTCTCCAGATAAGCGATTCAGTTGGAATGCAGCAGGGAGATCTCGAAGTCGCATGGATATTCAAGCGAGGAAACGATCCACTTGGTGCCGAGGGAAGCGGTTTCCTCCCACTCATACTCGACCAGGAGCAATTCGACGTGTATCAAGGTGAACTGGACATGGGGTCGCTCGTGAATACGAAGCTAGTTGATGGGGACTACATACTATTCTGGGTGGTTTCAACAGACCGTGCAGGCAATGGGGTGAATGGTCTCGGGAGTGAAGACAACCCCAAGCGAGCCGATATCAGAATAATGGAATTCCTGCCGACTCTGACGAACACTGTATTCGAACCAACAGACAGACCCCTTCCCGGTGAGAGGGTCACGGTGAAGACATTCTGGTCCAATCCTGGAAAGCGTGGCGGTTCCATCGATGTCTCACTGTGGCAGAACAACGGCGGTGAATCATGGTCTCAATCACCGCCATCCGATTCTGTCGAATTATTCCTTGAGCCAGGCTCTACAAGCATAGTTATCGACATGATCTTCGAACCCAGCTTACCCGGCGTCCCAGTGTTGTATGTGATTGACGGAGGAGACTTCCAGAATCTTGCATATCCTGTTGAGGGAATGGTAGTTTCATCAGCCGATGTATCTAGTGTGAGCTCAGGTGACTCTACTCTGGCCTATACCCTTGTCGGAGGAATTGCAGTAATCACTGTCGGCATCGGCATAGCCATGGCAATGCGTGCAAGCGGAGGAAGAGACGACGACTATTACGATGAAGAGTACGAGGACGACGATGAAGAGTACGAGGACGACGATGAAGAGTACGAGGACGACGATTGAGTCTGGCCCCGCATTAACTCGAAACCCCCGAAAACGCCATACTGGACATTTCTGGCCTGTCTTGTTTATTAGCCAGAGTTGGTAAAATAGGTCTCGGAACGCTAGTCGTTTCGGATGGGATGCCGATGCAAGAAGTAGTTGAACTAAGGAAAGAGATTGAAGATCTTAGGGTGCTCGTACACACTTTATTGACAATAATAATGGAAGAGTCTGACGGTTCAGAACAGGCCATGAAACCCGCAGGCATGGATGGCATACCACGTGGCTATTCGATGTAATCAGTAATTCACCGGATCAGGGTCAACAACCCTCCAGAGGTACCATGTCGCCACTGTTCTGTAGGGGGACCAACCAGTTGAGATATCGAGTATCTCCTCGATCTCAAGATTCGAGCCTCCCGCATATGTCCTCTCAATGGCCCTGATTAACCCGATATCCCCTAGAGGTAGTATGTCCGGCTGACCTAATGCGAATATCATTACCATGTCAACAGTCCAAGGCCCCACTCCGCGGAGCTCCAGTAACCTGTTCCTTACATCCCCTGCATCCATCGAGAACCAATCAAGATCGCGAAGACAGTCCAACCATAACTTACTGAAATCTAGTATATACTCGGATTTACGCATCGAAAGGCCACATCCACGTAGATCTTGAATATCGCATAAAACAATGTTCCCGGGATTCACAGTGCCAAGAAGTCCCTCCATTTTACGCCAAACAGAGTCTGCAGCCTTCACCGATATCTGCTGCCCTACAATTGATTTGATCAGAGTATTGCCGACATTGCCATTCGGAGATAGGAATGGACGTAGATTTTCATCGATTACCTTGGATAAAATCGGATCATTAGACCGAAGATGATGCACCGCTTCCGTCCAGTAGTCTGGTTCGGACATATGCTTGCGAATGAGTGAGGAGGTTTGAATATGGGGGGATTAGACGCAGGAGTATGGATGCAACACGGGCTGCAATGGTTGGGGGCGTAGTATTCACCGTCATTTTGATCGGCGCCGTGTTGTGGGATGAGTTTGCACCACCTCCAGATCCGGACAATGCTCAGGAGATAGCAGACTTCTGTCTCGGCGATCATAGCAACATCGGAGTCCATTACCATCCGATATTGGAGATAGTCATCAATGAGCAGCAAGTCAGCATTCCTGCCAATACGGGCATCAATCACGACGGCTGCTCAATGAGGGGCGTGCACACACACGATTCAACAGGTAAGATTCATGTTGAAATGGACAAGAAATACAACGTTCCAATCGAGTCTTTCTTTATCATATGGGGCGAGACGTTTAATGAGAATCAGATACTGAACTATGTAGTCGATGAAGACCACGAGATTGTCGTGACACTTGATGGTAAAAGAGTGTATACTTACGAAGACACTGTCGTCGATGATCAAGAGGTTCTCAGGATTGAATACCGTGAGAAGTAATCATCCCTTGATGACGCCGAGCGGCCTAAGTCTTGCAACGGGCCTAGCCAGGCCAGCATCTTCAGTCAATCTGACTACATCATCCACATTTTTGTAGGCTTCAGGAGCCTCTTCAGAAATCAGAGACCTCGTTTTTGACCTTACTTCGATACCTTGCTCTTCAAGCCTCTTGATGAGTAGTTCCGAATCGATTGTTTTCCTGGCAGCAGTTCTCGACAATCTCCTTCCAGCACCGTGACAAGAAGAAGAGAACGCATCATTGCCACCGCTCTTAGGGCCTGCAAGAACCCAGGAAGCACGCCCCATATCCCCTGGCACAAGAACCGGTTGGCCCACATTCTCGAATTTACCGGCCATCTCCGGATGATCGCCCGAGAATGCCCTAGTAGCACCTTTCCTATGAACTGCACAGGTACAATTTTTCCCATGAATAACGTGATCCTCAATCTTAGCTATGTTATGACTTACATCGTAAGTCACCCCAATATCGGCATCACTTCCAACACCTTCTCGAAATGCCTCCCTCACTCTATGTGTCAGCGCAGAGCGATTTGCGAATGCAAAATTTCCAGCAGCTCTCATTGAGTCGATGTAGGCTTCCCCTTCTTTGCTGTATATCGGTGCGCAGGCAAGCTGTCTGTCGGATATGTCGAATCCCCAACGGTCAGATATCCATCTGCCCCCCCTTTCAACATAGTTGGATTCAATTTCCCTTACATGATCAGAACAGACTTGGTGTCCCAACCCCCTCGAACCAGAGTGTATCATGACCGTGACATCCCCCTCATATATGCCGAAAGCCTCAGCAGATTTCGTGTCAACAACTCTGTCAACAACTTGAATTTCTAGGAAGTGATTGCCAGATCCCAGAGTGCCAAGAGAGGCACCTCCTCTCGACCTTGCTCTGTCGCTTATTGCCCGTTCTTCAGTTTCCATCAATCCTCCAGATTCTATTCCTATCAAATCTTCCTGAAGACCAAGTCCCATGTCGGCAGCAGACGCCGCACCTCCAGACAATATCGAATCCAGAGCGGCTGAATTGAGACGAACACCCCCTTTGGACGATGCGCCCGCTGGAACACGCTTAGAAAGCAAATCGATCAAGCTACTGATGTCAGTATCACTTTGAGAAATTCCCGTCGAAAGTAACCTTACGCCACAATTGATGTCGAAACCAACACCACCTGGCGAAATGCCTCCTCCCTGCTCGCCATATTCGGTCGAAGTAGCAACTACCCCCCCGATAGGAAAGCCGTACCCGTAATGCCAGTCGGCCATGGCCCAAGCTTCTCCAACTATGCCCGGAATTTCTGCAGTGTTGACGAGTTGCTGTGGCGAACGATCATCAATCCCTTCCCCCAGCATTTCCGGTTCTGCGACCATCATGGCGTCTGCAAGCATACGTCCGTGCTGGCGTATCCTGACTCTACCGGGCCCTGCTGATTCGACATGGTCGCGCCAGCCTTTCGCCATGTTCGTTCGTCAACGACGTACTCAAGAATACTCGCTTCGATGGGATATGTTGCACAAGGAGTTTAGGGGTCCACGCTGGGAATCACTAAGTCCTCATGCCCCAACCAACGGTCATGATCGGGTTCGAATTGTCGGAAGAGCAAGAGATGCTTCGAGAACTTGCTCGTGATTTTGCCAGAGATAATGTCAGACCTTATGCAGAGAAATGGGATCTAGAAGGAGAATTCCCTCTGAATACTATTACTGAGGCACATTCTCTCGGACTTACAAACCTGCATATCCCCGAAGAGTATGGCGGAGCAGGGATGGGGATCCTAGAGGAAGCCATAGTTTCAGAAGAAATGTCGTGGGGGGACCCAGGATTCGGAACCGCCCAGTATTCCAATGGCCTAACCGCCGCCCCGATCATCACAGGAGGTACAGAGGAACAGAAGCATAAGTACCTCGGCATGCTTACAAAAGAGCCTCTAATTGCAGCATACTGCGTAACTGAGCCGGATGCAGGAAGCGACGTTTCGGGAATCAAAACCACCGCTGTACTTGAGGGCGATCATTACATTCTCAACGGGAGTAAGATGTGGATCACTGGCGCGGGATATGCAGAGTGGTTCTTCGTCTTGGCATACACTGACCGATCCAAGGGATATCGCGGCATGAGTGCCTTCATAGTCGAGTCAAAATGGGACGGCGTTGAATTAGGTAACAAAGAGAAAAACATGGGCCAAAGAGCATCGGACACTCGGGGAATTACATTCACTGACGTCAGAGTACCCATCGAGAATTTGGTGGGCGGTGTAGAGGGGCAAGGCTGGATGAATGCGATGAAGGCCTTCGATTACTCAAGACCGGTAGTAGCCGCTCAGGCAGTTGGAACGTCAAGGGCAGCATATGAACACGCTTTGCAGTACGCAAGTGAGCGAGAATCATTTGGTAAGAAGTTGCATGAACACCAGGCTATCCAATTCATGCTCGCAGATATGAAGACAAAGATCGAGGCCAGTCGCCTACTCTGCTGGAAGTCTGCATGGGAGGCAGACCATGGAATCAGAAACACTGAGAGTGCCGCACACGCCAAGCGATTTGCAGCAGACTCTTGCATGGAAATAACCACTGATGCAGTGCAGGTTTTCGGCGGATACGGTTATTCTGAGGAATATCCTGTTGCAAGACTTATGCGAGGTGCAAAGGTCTTACAGATATACGAAGGAAGCAGCCAAGTCCAGAGGATGATTATCGGAAGAGAGATGCTAAGGCACACTCGCACCCCATGAATTACGCAACGCTTTGAAGTGCGATGCTGGGCACGCATTTGTCATGGCATTCGGCGAGATCGACATACCGTTCTGGCAGGAAGCCGGATTTCGACTCGCAATTTGCGAAGTAACCGGCTCTCGCTTCAGGACCAGAGACCCTCAAAGAAAAACATGCGGGGACACGCACCTCGATCCTTACACCTTCATCGGAACCCCCATCATATCTGGATACGAAGAGCGAGGCAGTGCACTCAAAGAAGAGATGAGAGAAGCATTTCTTGATTTCTATGAGAAAAAAGGACACGCTCGTCTGGAGCCATATCCCGTCATTGCACGATGGAGAGATGACATACATCTCACCATCGCTAGCATCGCAGATTTCCAGCCGCACGTAACTTCAGGTAGAACCCCTCCGCCCGAAAATCCTCTCACTATAAGCCAGCCATGCATACGCCTCACTGACGTAGCTGCAGTAGGTCGCAGTGGACGCCATCTTACGACTTTCGAAATGATGGCCCATCATGCTTTCAATCGCGACTCAACAGGAGAGTATCACTATTGGATTGATAATTGCGTCCGATTATGTGACGAACTGCTGGTTGAAACATTCGGCATAGACCCGGCAGAAATCACTTATGTTGAGAATCCATGGTCTGGCGGCGGCAATGCCGGCGCTGCACTTGAGGTGATAGTCGGAGGCCTCGAACTTGCTACGCTTGTCTTCATGGATCTAGAGGAGCATCAGGACGGGGAAATCGAAATCAAAGGGTTGAGATATCGTCAAATGGATCAGAAGATCATCGATACGGGATACGGACTCGAGCGTTTCTGTTGGGCTGCTGCCGGTACTCCGACAATCTATGAAGCCGTATACCCGGAATCGGTTCAATTTCTCAGGAATTTAGCCAAATTCGACGATATGGTCGAATCGTTGGAGATACCTCTGGATATAGACGCACTGTTGGGCGAACTGTCTCGACTAGCAGGAATTCTGAATATCGATGTCGGAACCGATGCAGATGCATTATATTCATCTTTAGCAGATAGGATTTCTCAAAACGAGGCACCTATTTCCGTGTCTCAATTGAAATCGATAACCGAACCTCTTGCATTGATATATGCAATTCCAGACCATCTACAGGCACTCTGTTCAATGCTCGGTGACGGACTCGTCCCAAGTAATTCAAAGGCCGGATATCTGGCTAGAATGCTAGCTCGAAGGGTTTGCAGGATGAAAGATGAACTAGGAGTCAACATCAAACTTGCCGACCTCGGAAACCAGCATCTTGATCTGAATATGGCGAATAGAAAAGACATCGATAGAAACGGTATCATTGACATGCTCAATTCCGAGGAGAGAAAGTACAATGCAATGTTGGAAAGAGGTAGGTCCGCAGTCGCAACAGCACTGAAGGATACCCCTCCTAACTCTAGCACAATCGATGATGAGATTCTCTACAGGCTTGCTGAGGAGAGAGGGATACAACCAGACATGACTTTAGCCATCGCTCGTGATTTAGGCTGGAAAACACTCGAGATCAGAGTCGGTTTCGCTGCCGATATGGCTGCAAGGAACGCACAGAGAACCAAAGAAGCAGCCTTGAAGTCAGAGCCTTCCTCTCTGACATCGACATACCCCCCCACGATACGCCTGTTCGATGAGGACTCCAGCATATCCGATTTTGATGCACAGGTTATCGACTGCTTGGAAATGGAATCTGTAGATGAACAAGGCATTTCAAGAACTTCATGGATATTGATTCTGAATCGCTCAGCCTTTTATCCTGAGAGCGGCGGACAACTCGGCGACCGAGGGACCATAGGGCCCGCTACAATATACGACGTCAGGATCGAGAACGGAGTAATACTACACTATGCAGATCGACCAATTAATTCCGGTCGCGTTTCGGGATCAGTAGACGGGGAAAGAAGGCTCCAGATATCCCAGCATCATAGTTCTGTACATGTTGTCGGAGGATCGGCACGTCAGATATTGGGTCCCCACGTGTGGCAGGCTGGATCATTCAAGAATGAGTCTCTTGCTAGATTAGATGTAACTCACTATGGTAGACTTTCGAGAACTCAATTAGACCAGATAGAAGACCATGCTAATGAAATCGTAACTCAGAATAGGAATATCGAAATCACAGTAATCCCTCGGGCAGAAGCAGATTCAACTCATGGCTTCTCGATATATCAGGGAGGCCCTCCAAAGCACGATATGATCAGATTAGTCAATATCGAAGGGCACGACCTGCAGGCATGCGGCGGCACGCATGTCAGTAAAACCTCCGAGATTGGCGAGATTCGAATCGTTCGCTCCAGTCAAGTCCAAGACGGGGTAGAGCGTCTG
>DAVB01000028.1:27852-28543 GCA_002505455.1 Euryarchaeota archaeon UBA52
CCAAGACGGGGTAGAGCGTCTGGTGGTCATGGCGGGAGAGGCTGCTAGGGAGCATGCCCGCATCCAATCCAAACTTCTCAGCGAATCCGCAGATATTCTCGGTGTACAGCCGCATGACCTCCCCCAGGCAGTTGATCGCTTCTTCAACGAGTGGAAAGATCAAAGAAAAACAATTGAACAACTCAGAGGGGAAATCGCTCGCATAAGGGCAGGGGGAGAATCCTCCGCCATCACAAAAGATGGGATTCGATACGTGATTATGGAGATGGACGGCGAAGTTAAGGAATTAATGGGCACGCTCGGAGAATTAACCAGGGACCCGAGTAAGCCCACAGTCGCGGTCCTCGCAAGTAGAGAGGGCGGTGGTAGGCTGGTAGTTGCAATTACAGAGGACTCAATAGCTTCAGAAAAACATGACGCCTCCAAAATCATTCAGGCTATTTCCCCTGCAATCAGCGGTAGCGGAGGGGGAAGGCCAACCATGGCCCAGGCAGGGGGAACCGACCCTAGTGGTATCGATAATGCACTCAAAATGGCGAGATCCGAATTAGACATCTAAAGTCGGCGCCTTCATGTGCCCCGTCGCAATCCAGAAGCATGGCCGGGATCATGCCAACGAGAAGGTCTGCCGCCATAGAGTACGCTATTCGGGACGTTGTCGTACCTGCTTTAGAACTCGAGAAGATGGGCC
>DAVB01000019.1:0-444 GCA_002505455.1 Euryarchaeota archaeon UBA52
TCAATGGGCTTCTTCCACACCTCCATGTCGCCCATTGACCCGCCATGCCCAGCCCTTAGACTTCAACATTCACCACTGAGTTGATGGTCACACCACGCACCACGCCCGGTATGGGTGACGGCATCATGATGGTACAAACCACTCTCCCCGGCGAAATGAATGAAGCAGAATTGGGCCAATGGTGCCAAGGTTTGATTGATTCGAATCTAGCAGCATGCATCGATATGAAAAAAGTCAGATCGATTTTTAGATGGAATCAAGAAGTAGTCAGCGAATTTGAATGGCAGGTACAAATGGTAACCCCGATTATGACAAAAGATAGTTTGGTATCCAGAATAAAATCAACCCATCCCTATGACGTTCCTGAAATTACCTGGTGGCCTGCGGAAGCCATCCAGGAGTACTCGGAATGGGTGAATAAAAGAGAAGCCCGACTCAAATGAA
>DAVB01000019.1:743-22195 GCA_002505455.1 Euryarchaeota archaeon UBA52
GAAGCCCGACTCAAATGAAGAAGACGAGGAAAAATGGTGGGATCACAGCTCATGAACGGAGAGCCCCAATTAAAACTCGGGAAAGATGTCCCAGTCACTTGGTGGAGCTCGAATGAAACATTGACCATGACCCCCGATCCGCCAACGGTACTCATCCTTCTGATCGGATTGTTCCTGTTCGGCCTCGGAGATGCGGTGATCATCAGTGCGAAGTGGGGGGTTGCTCCATGGACGGTTCTTGCGGATGGAATAGCGCAGCGACTGGATCTGACTATCGGGGTGGCAACCTTCCTCGTCAGTATCGCAGTACTTTTTCTTTGGATACCTCTGCGCGAACGACCGGGGATCGGGACACTCCTCAACATAATCATCATCGCAGCCACCATTGATCTAGCGCTCCCCTATCTTGGAGAGTCTCAGAACCCAACAAATTCGATCTTTAGAGTACTTTCTGGGACCGCACTCATAGGGGTAGGCAGCGCGCTGTACCTCACTTGCAATTTAGGCCCAGGCCCCAGAGACGGCTGGATGACGGGCATGCACAGGGCGACAGGCTACCCAATCGGAATCGTCCGAGGCACGATAGAGGTCTCAGTCCTGCTCGCAGGCTGGCTTCTCGGTGGAGACTTGTGGTATGGAACAATGATATTTGCAGTATTCATAGGCCCAGCAGTTGCTATTTTTCTGAGAATAACCTCGAAAATAGCCTCATATCAAGGGCCCGAGATGAACACCGGTTAGAATCACAATAGTTGAGAATATAGTAATCAGAATGTTATCGTCAATCGCCCCGAATTCGTATCTTTCCACATATGTAGCCACGATCGCCGCAATTACGCCCCATACCGGAATAGACGGCTCAGCAACCGTCCCAACATACCATCCAATCGGGGCACTAACGATGAACATGAACACATTACCGATCGCACTCTTAGACCTCTTTCGAATCACAGCATTCCTCACGATTCCTGTAACCCCGTCACCAAATGCCATGAATAGCGATGGCATTATGGCGAGCCAAGGATCATCCACTAACCACCAAATGACCGTGATCGAAGTCCACCACATTAGTGCGAATTTCACATCATTCTGATTCTGTTCTGTCTGGAACCAGAAGAGACGATTTCCACTCAAATGTGCAAACCATGTGAATACCATCAACAACGACCCGCACACCGCTGGATACCAAACATCCGTGAAAAGCAGGGGCACGGAAAAAGAACCGATTCCACCCGCCATCATGTGGACGATTTTTCGATTGTAATACACTGCTCTGATATGTTCGACACCTCTTGAAATCATCATTTCGTATGGCACTTTGGTAACAAACAGGATGAATACCACATACACACCGATGCCCAACGCCGCTAGGGGCTGCTGAGAAGCTTCAATCACGGCCATTGACCTACGCTCCTCCCCTCTGATTAAACGTCTTTCTAAACACATACTTCATTTTGGAAGGTGCTTGTCGAGGGGCATGGCTACTGATGATGAGCATAGGCGATTCGCAACGAAGGCGGTGCATTCAGGGATGATAGACGTCGAAGGATCCGCCACAACACCCATCTTTAGGACCTCAACATACAGGCTCACAGACGAGAGGTACAAAGGATGGGCCGACGGACTCCACCACACTGTTGTTTACAGTAGAATATCCAGCATCAACTCAGAAGTGGTTTCTGCAAAGCTTGCTGCGTTAGAATGCGCGGAGGACGCCGAGGTGTTTTCAAGTGGAATGGCCGCAATATCCACAACTCTGATGTCCTTTTTATCGAAAGGCGACCATATAGTGGCCACCCCAGATTGTTATGGCGGCACGTACGGCCTCCTCACCGAGATCCTTCCTAGAATGGGTATAGAGGTCACCATGGCTGATGTGAGGCAACCTTCGTCCTATGAGGCAGCTATTCAGGAAAACACCAAGATTCTCTATACAGAGACAATGACAAACCCCACTCTCAAAATTTGCGACTTAACTGCCATCGCAGAAATTGCCAAGAAAAACGGCCTGATTTCAATCGTGGACAACACATTCGCATCACCATGGTCCTGCAATCCTGTCAAAATGGGCTTTGACATCGTGCTTCATTCTGGAACGAAATACCTGGGCGGGCATGCAGATTTGACGGCAGGCTTTGCCGCGGGCAGAAAAGACCTGATCGCACAGGTCTTCCACAACAAAATCTACCTCGGCGGCGCGGCTGACCCAGAGATGTGTTATCTACTCGAAAGAGGAATGAGAACGCTGCATGCGAGGATGCCGATCCACTCTTCTAATTCGGCCGAAATCGCAAGAAGATTGGAATCTCACGACATGGTGGAAAAGGTCATTCACACATCACTAGAGACTCATCCAGATTATGACATAGCTCAGAGGGTGATGCCAAATGGTAGTGGGATGCTTGCCTTTGTCATCAAGGGAGGCGACGATTCCGCGCTGAAATTTATGAGGGCGCTAAATACGATCTTTGAAGCTACGAGCCTAGGCGGCGTTGAAAGCCTAGTTGAATGCCCTTTCAACTCCAGCCATATGTTCGTTCCAGAATCTGTCAGACACGACGCAGGCGTGGTGCCGGGCTTCGTCAGAATGAGCATCGGGATAGAAGACGTCGACGACCTTTGGGCTGATATGTTCCAGGCACTAGACAAGGCTTCAGAGGCCCTCAAGGCTAGAGCCTGAGGGTGAGACATTGGATACGACCCTCCTCTACCTCGCACTCCTCTTCATCATCCCAATGTGTTTCACACCCGGGCCGAATAACGTCTTATGCGCAGCACACGGATCCCGATTCGGATTCAGAAGCACACTCCCTCTAATTGGCGGCATGGCCATCGGCTGGTCTACATTAGGCTTGGCGATCGGCGCAGGCACCGACATCATTGCACGCAATGAGGAAATTTTCGAGGCTCTTGGGATACTTGGCGCAGCTTACATTGCCTATCTAGGATACAAAATCGCTACATCGACCCCTGCCAAGGATGCAAATTTATCAGAGGTACTGGGTGTTAGAACAGGGGTATTCTTACAGATTGTCAACGGCAAGGCCTGGATCCACTTTCTTGTGTTGATGACTACATTTGGAACCGTATTCGGCGAGAGTTACTCAGCGAAAGTCGCCCTTGTGGCCATGAATCTCATTTTCGGTCTGCCCGCTGTTATGGCCTGGGCGGCTTTCGGCTCGTATCTTCGGAAGGTATTCTCCTCTGATCGAGCTGGCAGGACCTTGAATGCCCTCCTCGGAACTGCATTAATCGCGGTAGCTCTGTGGATTGTGCTGTCAAGTTGAGTCAATCGACACACCACATGCAGATGCTAGATCCATCATCGCATTTTTGTATCCCTCGGTCGAACTCTTATTACCTTCAAGAAGATCGATTCCCTCATCGTAAAGTCTTGATAAAAATGGGACCCAATCCCCGCCCTTGTCCTTACTATCGCCATCGAACCTCCAAGAGTCCGACTCAGTTTTGTTGTGCACTACCAACCAAGCCCAACCCATTGCTTGGAGAAGACCCTTCTGCTTCGAAGTAGAAGACACCGTAGACGAAACCCCCGATCTAAATGAATCTCTGATAAGCCGGTCTGCAAATGACAGGGGCATTGGGAGGGAATCCCTTTCCCATGGCAGTATTCGAAGCCTATCATCGACTCCCCTGGATTCTCTAAGCTGACGAAGGAATGCCCCGAAGCCCTGCTTTCTCTTCGCTTGTTTAGCATGGATCTCCGAGGCCTCGTCCTCGTCTATCCCGAACATCTCACCAAGCAGATACACCCCGTGCTCTTTCCAAAGAGTCACGAGGATCGGATGGCATGCAGCCTCGTCGACGCGCACAACCCGCTCCTCAAGACTCTCGAACGTCCCATCTTCTTTCACATAGACACCCTCATCGAGACTATCCAGGATTATAGTGAGAGCTTCACGTTCTATCTCTGAACCTTCAAGACTCTCCAGGAAACCCTCGCGATCGTCTTCCGAGAACCAAATGTTCCTACTCAGAAAACCCTCGTTAATCGAAGAGAGGATTCTACGCCTGCAAATCTCTGCTATCGCGCCATCCGGGATTCTTGATGACATCCATTCATTCAGGGCGTGTTCCACCTCTTCCATCCCTTCTTCCGGGAGCGCCATCTCCTCAGGCCACCCCTCAGGGTGCCAAACCCATTCTGCAGAGGCGATGGCAGGAACTCTCGGAGGCAGCATACCAAGAGCGATTGAGGGGATGAATGGCTGTTCCGTTTGACCCAATTCCTCTGCTGAGATTCCTAGTTCAGTGCCGTCATTGAACGACATAGATATCCATCCAGATTTCGTTGGCTCTCGATTTTTCAAAACCTCCTCTGAAATTGATTTCCCAGTGAATCCATGATCCGTCTTTTGCAAACCCAGAGGACTCCCTTTGAGAGACCATTCTACCCATTCTTTGGGAACATTTGCAACAGTGCCCGTGTAAACGAAACCCCCTTCCCATGAAAAGAAGTAATGTCCAGCTTTGGCATGCTCATCCCAAAGAAGAAGCCGTAGTCTGTGATTGGTGTGATTTTGTATTGCTGCCTGGTGACCTTGTTTTCCATTTCCCCTACGTAGATAACTTGCATTTCCGAACAACTGATTCTTGAATACCGAAACCGTGCTCCAATCTTCTTCGGAAGCGGCGAGAAGAGACCCTGCTAGAGCCCTAGAAACACCATCCCCCCTACGTTTCACCATCTTTCTCGACAGCCATTTTGTGTTATGTCGTTTCGCTGAAACGATATCTATCGAACGAAGGGTGTAAGCCATCGGATCACGCCAAGGACGCCCGAGATCAGCATCGATGCGAGGCAAAATGATTTCAGGGTCTTCCAGGAGGGCCTCAAGATTGCGCTCAAGTCGTTTTTGTATTTCCTTGGACGCCTGCTTGATGCCTCGAACTTTCACTCTCTGTTTTCTGTTCTTGTCCCCTGGGAACCTCACTTGAGCAGGGGCGCGCGCCATGACTCGCCGACCCCCCCTTCATCCTTGATTCCGTCGGGTGCCTGCGCCCAACTAATCGCCAATGTACATCCCATCAAAACTCGACTGTTCAAGGTCATCCATAGAGGAGGGAAGAATCAGGCAATGAATCCGGCCCCCCTTCACATCAGAAACATTCCTGAGATTGGTTGAACACACCCTGCAGTCAACCATTCCAAGATCTGAAAGAACAATCACAGGCCAATCGAGAATACCTTCGACAAGATCCTCTTTTGAACCACCCTCAATTTCGTATTTTTCGACCATTTTCAGAAGGATCCCTCCAGCTTCAGCAGGACTCATGTGCACTGGCGACTCGACTCCGAGACCCGTGGGATCCAAATCCAGAAGAACCAATGTGTGGAGATTTCGACTTCTGTTATCCAAGATATACCTGAGCGGAGATACGGGCAAATAGTCACCATAAGGGAATGGAAGAGTAACCTGCCGTCCAAACCGATACGACTGAAGGCCACTCATCGTAATCGCCATCGTCGTAGCAGAGATGCCCGGAATCATTTCCGTGTCCAACCCCGCGTCCTTGGCGCGGAGAAGCAGGTCAACATGCGTCGTCGCCTGCATCGGGTCTCCCACCACCAAGAGCGCTACAGTCGACGAGCGAGCTAGTCGAAGAAGCTCATCCGGCTTCTCGACATCAGGCCTCATCAATCTGGTCCAGGACCCTATTAGATCTTCCAGCACCCCTTCTTGTTCAGGGGGCAGGGTCGCAGTATAACCCTCTAGGAACCTATGGTCGGATTCTTTTGCGGCTTCAATTGCATTGACAGTCATCAGCCCTAGATCGCCTGGCCCGATCCCTATTAGTCGCAGACCCGCCTTCAATCACGTCCCCCCGCGTCCTCCATGACCCCTCTCGTCAAAACACTGCCCCATATCTCCTGCCCCAGCCGTCATTCTGAAGCACGGCCCACCCCCCGTCTCGACTGATGAACGCCCACCTCATCATACCCAATCATGAGGTGCAAGCCACAATCGAACTACTTCTTTCAGAAGGTTGGCTGTCCCAGACGCTTCGCATACACTCCGATGAATCCGGGGAATTCCGCTTGGTACCATTAGACAGCGACGCCCCTCGAAATCTACCACCGCCCCTTGATCGATATCACGTTCTGGATAAAGAGGGGAAACCAACTCAAAACAGAAAACCATCGTGGCAAAGCGCATTAGAGTCCTTGGTTGGGATAGAAATCGTCGAAGAATATGAATCGATATGGCCCGCATCGCATGAATTCATTGGAGATATGATGCTGCTCAAAATAGAAGAAGAAGTCCGGATTTACGAAGAGCAGATAGTCAAATCGAAAATGGAATCACACCCCCACATCAGACTAGTCTTGGAAGATCGCGGGGTGAAGGGGGAATTCAGAGTGAGGGATTTGAGGCCTATGGGCCTAAGAATCAATGGACGAATCAAGGTTAACCCCGGTCTTGATGCAGTTCAAACAAGAGTTGAGGTGAAGGAGTCCGGTCAGACGATAATTTGCGACCCCGCAGTGGCCTATTACTCCTCAAGACTCCAAACTGAGAGAATTCAGAATGCTATTGAGGCTGAGGAACTGAGGGCGAAGATAGGCTCCCCAATTGCAGTGGCAGACCCATTCTGCGGCGTCGGCCCCGCTCTCGCACACCTGGTCAACCGTCCAAATCTCGTAGGACAAATCCTAGCTTCAGACCTCAATCCAGAAGCGATTAGCATGCTCAATGAAAACCTAAGAAGATGGTGCGGCAGTGATATCGCAGGATCGAGCCAAGGGAAACTACAGCGTAATAACGACGTTTGGTCAGGGGTCCAAGATGCTCGAGAACTAGCGGAGAACCCAGAATTGCTGGGCCGTTGGAATATGATGATAATCAACCTCCCCCACTCATTTGCCGAATTTCTCCCACTGCTCATCCCTTTGATGGACGCCACTAAACCGTTCGTCATACGAGGCAGGTTGGTGTGCAGACACGATGAGATCACCGAGAACCATCAGCAACTACTGGAACAAATGCCCAACTCGAATGCCCAGGTAGTATTGGACCCTAGAAGAGATTACAGCCCAATTACCAGTTTGTGCTCCGTCACTATCAGGAACCCATGAGCAAATTAAGATAAGGACAAATATCAACACCTACACCATCTTTCCCGTAACATGGGAAGGCCCGATCCATCCATGTTTCAGAGTAAACAGATCGATATCCAGATACCCATGCCATGGCCTTATGCGATCGCTTTTTTCATCGTCATACTGGGCTATCTTGCATTTCTAGTGTTCATACTCCCTACTCACCTGTCTTCGTATTTTCTCGATGACTACATTTACCCGAATGGTGACGATTTAGAATTCTTCCTCGGCTCGCAGGCAGTGTTGTTCATCGCCATGATTGCAATCGGTCAGAAGGCAGACACAACCATCAGGGAGAATATCAGGAAGATTCGCGAGGAAGCCCCTCCAAGGGATGCTAGGATTCGCTTGGATGCCGGCGGCGTCGAGCTGGAGAGCTTTTGGAGAGGCGCTACGGTACACAGGCCTTCCACAGATGATTTAGGCTGGGTGTTCGAGCCCCCTGGGCCGGAATCCTGGGAAGGCGTCGACAGCCTGTTCACCCCGGATCCAGATGGCATCATACAAGAACACCCTTCGGTAGTCGGAACCCCAACCCCCCCAGACTTCACCACAAATGGCATACTCATCATCATGGCCTCTCTTCCTTTGATGGGGGTATCGATGACGATACCGGTGCTCTTCGCCATGGAGTTAAACACCGCATTCATCTTCATGCCCATTTTATTCGCGATATTCGCCGCATTGTCCCTAGTCATCGGTAAGAGCAGCAGAGCAGCCATTGAAGTCCCAACACAGAAGGTCCGCTCGATTGCCATAGGGGATGCCGAGGTCATAGGCCAAGTACGGCCCTTACGGCAACCCCCAACCGTCATCGTCGATAATGATCCATCGAAGACCGCAGAGGGCCTCGTTGTCTGGAACTGGTTGTATGATGTCCACATAGAAGAGACGTATATCAATTCGAAAGGAGAGAGGGAGACTAGGAGGTATTGGAGAGAAATAGATTCCGAGTCAGGGGACGAGTCATTCATCACACACGACGGCACGGGGGGGATGGTGGTCGAGCCGGAATCATTCAGCAGGAAAGAACTCGGTCAGCCAATCATCACTTGGTCATGCAGCAACGCGAGCTACAGGCAACTCAGAGAGATCAATCTATGGAGAGCGGTGAGGACTTACGGAAGTGGGCGTGTCCTCGAACACCGTTGGAGGCTATGGGGCCTGAGTGTCGGGGATCCGTGCATGGTACACGGCTCTGCGACGACCCTCACAGAGAAGGCCGCAAAGAATTACGGCGTCGTGAAGAAAGACCCGCCCAATTCCAGAATCGCACTATTTGGAACGGATTCAGAGGCCATGAATACCAAGATATGGAGGGGCTCTGAACTGACTAATGTCGCTTTGGCAGAATCCGCCTTCGAGACCACGGTCATACCTGTAATAATGATGCTCTTCGCAACCACTGCCAGCATCACTTGCTATCTAGCCCTTTGACACCCCGTTATATCCTAAATCAGAGAGCGTGAAACTATGGAAGGGCGTCTAGCTAATCTCGGCAGAGTAGCCCATAGAAGAAGAGGAACCATCATCTGCATATCGATATGCTCTCTCGTAGTATCTGGTATTTTGATCGCAGGAGGCAATGAATTTGCCGATGGTAATCAGCCACCTGCTAGTATAGAAGCGGGCCGCGCCCTTGAATTGGTAAGCGAGGAACTACCAGTCACGTCCACGAATACAGTCACATACATATTCACACATGAGGAGAAAGTCTGGAACGATCCCGATTTCAAGAACTGGGTCTTCGAAGCCATCGAATCCATAGATGATATCCCTCTCGAGATTCTCAGCGTCTCTACAGCATACGACGATGAAGAAAGCCCCCGCCATTTAGCACAGCATGTGTCCGCCGATAACAAGCGCACGGCCGTGTTTGTCCAGTTTGGGGGCTCGGAGCATGACGTGGAAATGGCAATGGACGAAATCAAGAATAGCATAACCTCAGAGAATCTCGAGATCCTTGTGACTGGAAGCCTCGTCATCAACAAGGACTTCGACCGGCTGCTAGAGCAAGATCAACTCAGAGCGGAAATAATCGGATTACCAATATCCTTTGTGATACTACTGTTCGTTTTCGGGACGTTCACCGCCGCCGTTCTCCCAATGGCCATCGTAGCACTAATGCTCCCCCTGGCCATCGGATTATCCTTCTTCATATCCGGTTACTTTCCAATGACCCAGTACTCGACTAGCATGATATCCCTCATTGGAATCGCAGTCTCGATTGATTACAGCCTGTTCATGATTAGCCGATTCCGCGAAGAGATCGATTCCGGCGCTTCTACGGAAGATGCCATAGCCACGATGATGAGCACCGCGGGACGAGCGATCCTCTATTCGGGCGCCACAGTTGCAGTCGGACTTTGCAGCCTGTTTTACTTCACACAGACTCACATGCCATCCATGGGGATGGGCGCATTCCTCGCCGTGTTGGGGGCATTACTGTACTCCATGACGATATTACCCGCTCTGCTATCCTACCTCGGGCCGCGAATCAACTCTCTGAGAGTCCCCATACCCGGCGCGAATCGAAAGACGAGATTCTGGGAGAAATTTTCAATGAAGGTCATGAAGAATCCAGTTAGATGGCTCCTGCCAGCAATGGCAGCGCTACTACTCCTAGGATCGCCATTCCTCCACGTACAACTCACTGCAGGAGGAATCGAGACCCTCCCCCCTGATCTGGAGTCAAGACAGGCTATCGAGATACTCGAAGATGAATTCCCCGCTTTCACCGCCTCCACCATCCCTCTTGTAATCGTCTTTGAGGAAGATCAAGATCCATTCTCCAAGGCACTTTCTCTCCAAGTGTCAGAGATGTGTGTGAGCATACGAGAGATAGAAGGCGTGATTTCAATTGAACACCCACTTTGCAACGCCTCACTTTTCGATTCTGACCTCGATCAGTGGCCTCAAGAAGAGATAGTAGCATGGACTACCACCGTCTCCCAGGAAATCGCCATGCTCGATGTCGCTATATCGTATCGAAGTGGCACAGACGAAGCCGAGGGACTGATAGGCGACTTGAGGGTACACACCGAGACATCTGAACAGGAGGTATTGATCGGCGGGTGGTCCTCCTTCGAGGTCGACATGAAGGAACACCTCTCAGACAGAATACCGATCGTACTTGCCTTCGTCCTAATGCTGACAATGGCATTGGTGTGGCTGCAAGTGAGATCCGTTGTCGTCCCAATCAAGGCCGTCCTGATGAACATCTTATCAGTATCCGCCTCCTTTGGCCTCATAGTGGTCGTCTTTCAGGACGGCCTTCTCTCCGAGGCACTGAATTTCTCACCTCAACCGCTAGATCTCATGGTCCCTCCACTGGTATTCGGCATCGCCTTCGGCCTTTCCATGGATTATGAGGTTCTGATGTTATCCAGAATACATGAGGCATGGAACGAGACCGGCGACAACACCCTAGCGGTAGCGACCGGCCTCCAAGCCTCTGGTAGCCTGATAACCGGCGCAGCAGCGATAATGATCGCTGTGTTCTCCGGCTTCATCTTCGCGGATGTCATGATCATCAAATCAATCGGCTTCGCATTAGCAGTAGCGGTATTCGTTGATGCAACCATAGTCCGTGCGATAGTAGTACCCTCTGCGATGCGTCTGATGGGCAAGGCGAATTGGTGGTCTCCGAGCTTCGGAAAGAGAACCTGAGGGCATCAATCTCCGTAGAAGTCGCGACAGACAAGATCGTATGAACTATGACGCGAATTAAAATCGGTGTCATGCCGACAAAGCGATATGAGGATGCTATCCGTAGTTATCCTCCTACTCTTCACAACATCAACTGTAGCAGCCGATACTTACACCATTTATGGGATAATCAAATACCCCAATAACACCGCTGTTCAGTACGAAGAAATCGAAGTACAATGCGAACCTCATGCGTACGATTGTGCAAAATTCTCAGGCGAAGGGGGCATGAGCGATTTCGGTGGCGGGTATCGGATAGAATTGCCAGTCGAGGATCAAGACGAGGGAATAAGCATCCTGCTGGTTGTAAAGGGGGAGACCTTCGAGCATCAGATATCACTCCAAAATCAAAATCAAGGCGAGTCAGACTATAGCACAATGCTCAACATAACATTAGACCAGGAACCGCCAATATCGCCACTATCCACAGGTTTGCTTTGCGGTACACTGTTTTTCATTCTAGTTTTTGCAAATGTGTTGGTGAAAACTGGGAGGCAACTCATGACACCCGAGGGCCGGCAGAGATTCCAAGGGCGCTCTCCCATGCCTATTACAACATGCCCAATTTGTGACGGCAAGATTCGCAGGCATCTGCTGGTCAGGCACCTAATCGTTGAACACGGGATCCCCCCAGACAAGGCAGGTGCAATGGCAGGCTTGCAATTTTCTGATGAGCGACAAGATTTAGACACATGACCGTATACGCTGACGCTAATCAATAGAAAGCCTATTTCAGTTGATTGCGCGACACAAATGCATGTCCCTGCCTCGGCGTGCTATGGATGAGATGGGACTCGCTGTTTGCTGTTTGATGTGTAATGCACCCGATGAATCAGGCACAACACGTTGCAAAGGATGCATCGAAAGACACTCAGCTGCGAGAAAAGCACTTTTCACCGAGAGGGCGTCAAGTCCTATTCAGCAACTCGCAAGAAAACTGGCTTCTATGATCCGGAATCCCGGAGACCACCTAGCAGACCTGGTCAACGGCCCATATATGGCCCTGTATCACGAGGCTCTTCTCAAGCACCAAGGAACATCACAAGCAGAGACCATAGAGGACGTGGAGAAACTCTTCGAAGAGGCAAGGTCGAAGAGAAAGCCATCTCCCATAAGGGACATAGCGAATCAGAACCCTTGGGCAGATCGGAATCCGAATCGCGACGAGATAGAAAAGGCGCTTGAAACACTAGCCATTTCGAAGAGGACTCCCGAGTGGTGGGATGAACTCAGCGACGACATCGAAACCATCGACGAGAGCGGCCAAGAATGAAATCAGCATTGTTCAGAATCACGATACAATGATTTGAAACAAGACAACATAGAGTGAGAGTGCATGTCCGAGGACAGAGACCCGCGAGCTTGGTGGTTCGATGACGATCCGATAGGCCAATTGCAAAGGAACAATTCTCACCAGTCTGCGAGGGATGACGGCGCTTGGAGGAAACCACGAGGGGTCAGAGTCATTCAGGCTTCTAGGACCGGGACTCCATTCAGTCGGATATTCGGTTCCGAACCCGTGCCATTCATCAGCACAGTTCCTAAGAGTAGCTCAATTTGGCATTTTTCAAATAAAGAGATATCAGATCTAACACTCGCAACAATCGCTTTCACCATTGCTCTGGGTTTCTTCTTCACAGACGGGTTATTCGGGGCATTAGAGAACCCACCGGCATTTATGATAGGCGCAATAAGATCACTGCTCACAATCGCACCGGCATTCATCCTTCATGAGATAGCACACAAGATAATGGCGAAGAGATATGGGTGTTGGGCTGAATTCCGTGCTGATCCGTCTGGTCTGAGATTCGGAGTCATTTTCTCAGCCATAACTGGCTGGGTCTTCATGGCTCCCGGCGCAGTTATGGTGCTGGGTCGAACAACAGTCTCACAGTTCGGAAGAATTGCCTTAGCGGGGCCGGTTACGAATATCGTGCTCTGGTCCATCGGGGCAATAGCAGTTCTAGCAGGTTATGTCACAGGACTTGAGTCGAACATCACAAACGCGCTTCTTGAGACATGGATATGGGGAAACGGAGTACTTGCTCTGTTTAACATGATACCACTCGGACCCTTGGACGGGAAGAAGATTAAGACTTGGTCTGACACCGTGTTCTGGATATGGCTCACCATTGCCGCTGGTACGGTGTACGCGAACATCAAGATACTCGGACCGATACTCGGACCGATGACTTGAATCAAAGAAGAGCGTTGTAAATTGGTGACTCATCGCAGTGGAAGAATGTCAGCATCGCCCACCACGTGATCATGTCCAAGCTATTCACGACGTTCGCGACCCCTGTATTCTCATCTCCGTAGTCTTTCCCGATCGTATCCATCCAATCCTCCATCTCCTCCAGGGTGTCGCACACCTGATGATAGCACCAGTAACCATCCACCAACCCCCCGAAACCCACGGTGACGGTGCCGAGGTTGTCCTGGAAGCTGGCATGGTCGCTCCTCGCTGTAGTGTCCTCGTACACTATTACCTCCGGCCTATCCATGTCCAACCACACGTCCGTCTTCCAGGTGTCTGCGGAATAGTTGATCCCGACGAGGGTCCCCATCTGCTTTTCGAGACCCAGAGCATCGGCCCCAATCCAATTCGAGATGCCGACCATCTCCGGCTGATCGATGCTATCGTGATTCGGCCCGGGCCCGATGTACACCCTCAACGGCCACACCTCGCTGTCCTTGGGATACCCATCCTCATCAATCTGGGGATCGGGGTCTCCATGCGGCGCTCCCCCTCCGCCCGGCCAGTTCACTCCAGCCATGTCGAGATTGATGTAGTTCATCACCGTGACTTGGGGGTTGTCCTCCTTGACGTGGTATTCAGTCCAGTAATCAGACCCTCTCTTCCCTCCCTCTTCGCCAGACCACAGACAGAAAACCATGGTCCTCCTGGTTTCAAAGTCAGCAAGCGCTCTCGCCGTCTCCATGACCATCGCCGTGCCGGCAGAGTTGTCATACGCACCGGCTCTTGTTCCGTAGGTCCTGAATCCGACTACATGGGGGTCGAGAAGGACCGCATTCGCTGGGGGGGCGACATCGAAGTGCGCTCCGAAGACCATCCACTCATCAGGATGCAAGGAGCCCCATTTGTACGCGCATATGTTGTACGCTTCCGGGTTCTGCACGTTCATGATGTCGGTGTATTCGTAGCGATGAGCAATGACCTCGAGGCCGAACCCTTCGAGCTCTCCTATGATGTACAGAGCAGCATCCTCGTAAGCCGGATTTCCCTGGCCTGCCCATCTGTCAAAATAACCGGCTTTGCCATCGACCGGATCCAAAGTGTCGGTAGGGTCTGAAATTTCGAATAGCCTCTCATACACTATTCTACCATGTAGCATTCCGGTGGAATGTCCCCCTCCTTCTTCAGAGGATATGGAAGATTCCCTGATTGATGGGATGAACTTCACTTCGACCGAACCGGGCATCACCGCAGGTTGAATTTCTAATGTGTCGAAGGTAGTGTTGTCAGCCGGGACTCTGATGGCGCCGGAATCATCCGAGCCTTCATGCCCCCCTCGTGCCAACCATGTAGACCACGACTCCGACTCGCTTCTTATCGGCCAATGGACTCTCCCATATTCTCCGAGTAGTAGATAAATTCCGTCAGAGCGAGGGGGAACGAGCACATCGAGATCGACCGTACCCCCTTTATCGATATCGATGACAGTGGAATTCTGAACGAAGCCAGACTCGGGATCTAGCAAGAGATACGGCACATACACCGACATCCTAACCGAGGATCGAAACTCTACGGTTTGGAAAAACCCTGAGGCGAGAACATCCACACCAACAGACAGATCCGATGAATCGACAACATCGTCATCACCACCGAAGCACCCGCTTGCCGAAGCTGATGCCATCATCAGGACCATCGATAACGCCACTCGCCAATCACGGCCCACGCCATCGAGAGAGACTCATACCGTTCAAACATGCCGTAAACCGGTGAAGACCGACAGACAGGTGAGCGAGCCGTCCGCTTGCTTGATTGGCTCCATATCGATTGAGGTGATGGAGAACCCTGAGTCAAGAAGCCTCCTCCTGGTCTCAGGGTAGCCGGCAGCGATGATCACTCTGTCATTAGGATATCCCAGTGTGTTTGCTGCATAGGCTTCATCCGGAGGTACGGGGATCAACTCATCCACATAGGGGCGCAGCGACTCAGGCCGAAGATCCCTTTCGGAATATAGTAGGGTGCCTGTTCTCGGAGAGGAGCAAACCGTGGTGAGATGCAGAGTTGAAGAGGGAACATCTAGCACATCCACATTGAAGTCTAATGCTTTCATACGGCTCGTCAGCGCCTCTATGCCCGCAACGTTCGTCCGAGTTGACTTCCCAATGAGAAAAGTATCATCCAGGAACACGACGTCACCGCCATCCACACGACCATCGCCCTCCAGTCGAACGATCTCCATGGACTTAGAGAGATGTTCTGCGATGCTGTCAACCTCACCTGAACGGCTCGGATGGCCAGGTGCAAGAATTATTGCCGTGTCCCCTAAGATCACAGCAGCGTCCTCGACGAAGCAGCAATCAGGGTAACCGGACAACTCCGGGAGAACCTCAACCTCAGTCCCATGGGCACGGAGCGCTGCGATATACGCTGAGTGAGCCCCTCTGGCAGCAGCCACGTCAGGAGTACTAGTTCCAAAGTACGCGGAAAGGGCTTTGTCGTAATCGCTGGATATCTCTCTAACGATTGCAGAGGGTTTTGTTCGATTGAAGGTCCCGCCCATCCCTATCATCATGCCCTCACGACGTCTTGTGTTAACTGTTCGGAATTAGAAAACCCTTGATGCCAACATAATTGTGCAACTTCCTTATCGTGAAGTCGTGAAGTGCATCCCACTCATCGTTGTCATCATGATGATTTCTGTTTCTGCCACAGGTTGTATTTACACGAATGATACAGATGAATCAAACAACGTCGAAGAGAAAACCACCACTCGTATATTCGTTACTGGGCCGGATGGTAGACCACTCGATATTCCGCCAATAGCCGCGGATTTCGTGTTCAGCGATGTTGGAGAAGATGGGGCTGAGCCCAGTATAGGAATCACCTCCAGTGGGTGTATCTTCTTCATAGCATTCGAGAAGGTGATGAGATCTTGTGACTATGGGCAGTCATGGGAAGAAGTCACTGGCCCGGAGTGCGCATTTCAGACAAATGATCCATACGGTTGGGTCGACCCGGTCACGGATCGAATCTTCAACGTTCAAATGCAGGGTTTGGAAACATCATGGATATGTTGGAGCGATGATGATGGGGAGAGTTGGCTCGGAAACCCTCACGACTCAGGGACCACCCCTCTTAACGACCACATAAAATTGGCCACAGGCCCTTGGACAAGTAACGGGTATGGGATAGGCGGGTCAATTTCGCAGACATTCTACGATCAGGCCGTCTATTATTGCTACAACAAGGGAGTGGGGATTTTCTGCTTCACGAGCTTTGACGGAGGGGCCACTTTCGAAGCTGGAGGACAGATTTTCGGCCTAGCAACCTCAAATGGCGGCCTCCATGGGGCAATAACCAGCGCTCCAGATGGAACCGTGTACGTCACCCCGAGGGTTGAGACCCCCACTGTGATCGTTTCAAAGGATAATGGATTGAATTGGGACGAGTACACCATGGGTGAAGACGTTGGAACACCATATCCGCGAAAGAACTCGGAGATCGCGACAGACACTTTGTCGAATGCATATCACCTTTGGACCGGGGCAGATGAAGGAGTCTACATGTCTAGAAGCGTGGATTCTGGTGAGACCTGGGAGCAGACTAGTATCAGGGTCAGCCCTTTGGAAGTGATTTCGACTACATTCCCCCAGGTCGATGCTGGAGATCCGGGTAGGATTGCCATTACATATCTGGGGAGCGAAAACTCCAGTGAGTTGGGGGAGCCCGACATAGATGGAGAAAATTGGACTGGAAACGCCCATTACGCCACCACGAACGTCAGCTACCACCTCTACATCACAATCAGTTTGAACGCCTTGGACCCAACGCCTGTCTTCCATACCTTCAGGGTGACAGACGATCCAGTGCAGATTGGTAGCATCTGCCTCAACAGCGGAGATTGCCGGGATATAGGGGGCTCCAATAGGAACCTGCTCGATTTCAACGACCTTCATATCGATAGGGATGGGAGGGTCTTCGTAGCATTCGCAGATGGATGTACTAATTCATGTGCTTCAGATTCAAACTCAACAGCCGAGGACTCCAGAAGCAGGAGAGGTTCGATGTACTATTTGGGGTCCGGACCCAGCCTGTATGAGGCAGTAGGCATGATGGAAATGCCATCCAACTGAAGATAGAATGAGAGAATCCGTACAGTATCTATCATGAACCCACCAGTCCGGGGACCGCCATGGATAACCTAATCGAATCAACATCCGAGGAAGGAGATCGAATTAGCCCCACCCTCCAAGACGGGATCAAGAACTATCTGATCGATATCGACGGGACCGTAGGCGAGGACATCCCCAATGAAGAGCCTGAGCGAATGGTCACCGCCGAAGCATTCCCAGATGCGATTAGGACGATCAACGCGTGGTATGACGCCGGTCATAGGATATGCTTCTTCACAGCCAGGACAGAACTCCACAGGGAGATAACCGAGACGTGGCTCAATGAGAAGGGATTCAGGTACCATACGCTTCTGATGGGCAAGCCCCGTGGAGGCAACTACCACTGGATCGACAATCACGTGGTCCGAGCGACCCGCTATACCGACAGATTCACCGACATGGTCACCAAGAAAGTCGAGATTCAAGTCTTTGAGGAATAAAGCCGCCAAACCCCTCATTACCTTTAGCTCGAATCGCCCTCTATGGGAAAGAGGAGCTGTGCCGCCCCCTCTTGTACTGCCATAGAGTTCAGAGAGACCGGATACTGCCATCGCCATCAAGACCTGGCTGAGTTTGGAGAACTCATCAAAAATGACGCCCCCCCGAGCCCCATCATAATTTCTACGGGGTTAAGCGAACAATCACGAAACCTCACAAAATTCGGCTTCTTCTTCCTCATCATCGGCCTCATTTCGATATTTCTCGGAAGTATCGACTGGGTTTGTTGCGGGACGCTCATCTTCATAATTGGAGCCACGATGGTAGGCTTTGACGTGCTATCGAATATCCTCCGTCCGGGCCCCAGAGCAGGACACCTTACAATTCAACGAAGATCAGTCCAGCCCGCCGACCATCTGAGCTGACCAAACGCCCAACGCATATGCCGCGATAGTCGCTATAACTCCTGCAACGAGGGACACCTCGAAGGCCCAACCCCTCCTGATCATTATTGGAAGGACGATGAAAAGCGCCAGCGATGGGACGACCAGCCACAGGATGGACTCAGCGAAGTCAGCGACCTGAGACGCGTCTCGGGTATCGTGGTAGAGCGCTGACATCGCTAGGATGCTGGTCAGCGGCAAAGAGACGACCAGCGCCCCGAAGACCGCGGACTTCTTCGCGATCTCACTCGCCGCTACGACTATGCTTCCAGCTAGTAGGCCCTTGCCGATCAGTTGTGCTACGGACATGTCGGGGCCATGCCCCCCCGTGTCCGTGAACCTATCGCCTTCTCAGGCGTCTCTCTCCCGACCGGCGAGAGCAGCGCCCAGCAGGCCGATAACGCCCAGGAACGCCCCGAATCCAGGCAGCTCCTGCCCAATTAGGGCCGAGTCCGCCGAGTACTCCTCGGCCCACGTGTCATAGGGCTGAATCGCATACTCGCCAACGGGACCGCTCACGATCGAGATGTCTCCGCTCGAGACCATGCCATCCCCGTCGCTGTCCACGTAGTCGACCAAGACGCCGTCGATCTCCCCGCCGCTCAGCGGGAAGGCCATGACGACCGTACACTCGTCCCAGATCGGTTCTGAATCATCTTCCATGTCATCCTCGGAGTCCACGTCGCCTTCATCGCAGTCCAGCATCCTGAGCTCGAAGTCGGCTATCGGCGCGTTGGCCACCTGATCCACAACGTGCGCGTGCATGACCATCGGGAAGTCGTAATCCTCCCAGCTGTCCTCGCAGTCGTAGTGGACGACCCCGTGCTCATCTTCCCAGATGCAGATCTCCTCATCATCCTCATGCTGCGGCTCTATGTCGATGTAATCATCTAACATTCCGTTTGTATTGTCGTAAAGGCAACTCACTTCATCATCGCCGTCTTCCACATTCTCAAGCAAACCATCAGATCCGGCGCAGTCTCCAAATTCTTCCAAAATCATGCGTAGTTCGAAACCATCATGATTCCCAATCCAATCATCGTCTCCACCCATTTCCCATACTAAATCACCGTCTTCACCTATGAAATGGACCCCTTCCCGGGCACCCATCCCGCCAGAATGACAGAACATGTAATCTCCGATTTCGTAATCACACGTGATTCCCGAATCGACGATATTGATTTCATAGATTAGGCCCGTTTTCGCAAAACCAGACTCGTATTCGATTTCGTACATTATGCCATCATCGAAGCCCATACCCATCATATACCCTGATGAGCATTCGATACTGCCTTCCCTCCATGAGTAGCAGATTCCGGAATCATGATGCATCATATCTCCACTACCCTCCTCGAAGAAAGGCATGATGTCGTCAACAGAGAATGTGACTTCGAATTCTACCCAGTCTCCATCTGAAATTCCAGATGGGGGGTCGCTGTAAAGGTGGGTCACCGTGCTGTTTGCACTGTAGGTCACCAGGCTACCCATTTGGTTGAAGTCAATGAAAGTGTAGTCTTGCTCGACGGTGTAGTCGTAGTTGTATGTGCCCCATGTGTCTCCTTCACGGTCCCAGTAGAACGAGATGTCGATTCCCGCTTCTGACTCTCCGCTGTCATCAGCGACTGTACTCTCGAGAAGGTCCAGGAGGTCAGCAGAAGTGAGGTGGAGATCACCCACCTCGGTCATTGCTGTGAAGAACTCCTCGAAGGATAGCAGCGCGTCCGAATCCTCATCTGCCCACTGCAAAATGTCATTGACAATTTCACCTTCTTCTTCCTCTTCCGAGTCTCCGAATGCCTCATCCGATCCATCTTCGCAGTCTTCCCATCCGTCCATGACGGACCAGGCGTGAACGAGCCCCCCGTCGTCGCAGACCATCATGGGCTCTACCTCGACGAAGATCGGGGTCGCTGTCCTGTCCAGGGTGTAGTCTATCTCGGGTATTGACACCATTTCGCTCGTGAGGTATGAGAAGGTCATACCCATGACGGACTCCCCGTCGTCCATCTCCATCTCGTAGGAGTGGAAAGTGCCGTCCCCATGGAGGCGTATGGACATCATAGTAAGGCCATTCTCGTCCATGGTCTGCATGACCATCGTCTGAATCCCGGTTTCCTCCTCCAGCGTTATCGACACGCCCGAGTCCTCGGGCATCATATCCTCTATGAGGTAATCCTCGTCACCGCACATCTCGTCGATGTCGAAATTATTCTCCAGATAGTTGTCAAAGTCAGAGAACTCGTCCTCGTCAAGCATTTCATTGTCATCGTAGTCGAAATCGTAAAAGACAGGTTCAACATTGTCGATTATGCAATCGATCATCTCAACGGGTATCGAGGGCTCGCCCCTCACGGCAGCTTCGATTTCCCCTATTTCCACGAAGCCATCTCCGTTCTGGTCCATCCATTCGAAGTCGTCTTCTTCATGTAACTCGTCTTCTTTTTCCTGGGAGTACACCCATTCATATCCCATCTCATAGCACTCCTGCTCCATTCTCGCCTCATCATCGTCTGAATCCCATGAATCGACCTCTTCGCCAGCATCACCATCGTAGCAGTAAGGATCGAAGTCCTCCCAGTCAGGCTCCTCATCGTCGCGGTGATCATCCTCATCGTCGTCATGATCGTCACCCGGCAATCCGCCAGACATGAGCAAGTCCTCCATAGCCATCATGCCCGTCATGCCAAACGAGGCGGCTCTGACGGCCTCCTCCAGATCGGGGGACATGTCTCTGCTGATCGAGCTGGTTGTGCCGGATTCCCCGACCTCAGAGGCCATTGGGCCCCCGATGCTCGTTGTTACCATGATGTCAGTGCCGCTCCACACCATCTCGCTGTCGATGCTAATCATGTCCATGTATGATATCATGGACCTGTTGTACATCGACTGCGACTCCAGGTCGACCATAATCACAGACAGCATCTCCATTGACACGCTCATCCCCGAATTGGGGTCGTAACCGCTCATCGACATGCTGTATTCGACTCCTGAGACCCCGCTATCCGAATCAAGCAGGTAGCTCGAGGGATCGGCTGCCATGGCATCCCCCATAGCGGCCATGAATCTGGCCTCGTTCTCCAGGAAAAGGCACAGGTCATCCGAGCCGGTCGTGACGTCCGGATTGAAGTTCTCGGCGTTCTCGTCCGAGCAGCCGATTATCTCGGTGAGGTCATCCAAACCTTCGAGGCAACCGGCCATGGAAGAGACGATCATCAAGAAAGCAGTTGATAGAGCAGTCACACTACGCATGCACCTTCCAACCCCCCAAACCAATTAAAATCATGGCCGGCTTGTACGATTATCATCAAGACACGGAGAATTTAGTGGTGCAGAGGACAGGATTCGAACCTGCGAAGCACTACGCACTGGGACCT
>DAVB01000020.1 GCA_002505455.1 Euryarchaeota archaeon UBA52
CTGTGTGTACTCATCATATGCCATGGAAATGATACTGTCAGACCCAAGCCCGCTGACACCTCCCATGTACGACCCCGTCTCTCCATCGAACAGTAGAAGGCCTGCGTTCGACGTTCCAACCCATACTTGCCCCAATTCATCTTGGATTACGGAAGTGATTGTTTCTAATCCCTGTCCTGCGAAGTCTGAGACGTCTATCGGGCTCATCCATCTTCTTCCGGAATTGTTGAATCTGTCAATTACGGAGTCCCCAGCTACCCAAATCTGACCATCTTCACTGTCATCGATACTAACGGCCAGCCTCATTGGATCAGTGATGGGGCTGCTCACGAGGTATTCGACGCCGACGAGTGTGTCTTGATGTTGCATAGCGGAAACCCCCGTAGAGTCAATCAACACCGAGACACTGTCCGCGGGGCTTCTTGCCCCTACACCTGAGGGCCACGAAGAAATTGATACGACACCATCCAGAAGTCCCAGAGAATCGACTGTTTCCTGTGATCTGAATACTCCAGCCGCAATCTCGTAGGATTGCAAGACGTTCCCCGCGAGGACGTGCAGCCAGCCCGCGGACACGGACATCCCCACAATATTGTTCGATGCGAGTGCGTTTGCAGTTGACCATCTCGAGAGCCACGTTGAAGTCGCTAGATCTTTGCGATTGATTCCAGCGTTTTCTGTGGAGATGAGTAATTGGTTGCCCATCATTTCCAAATCCGTGATCCTGTTGCTAGCTAGGAAGTTACTGGTGTCCCATTGATCGCTGCTCCCTATGGTCACCACTGACTGGTTGGAACTTACACTGTAGTCGATTACATGAACCCCGTTATTTTCTGTTGAGATGATGACAGTGTCTGAGATGACAAGTATATCCGTAGCCTGACTCGATGCTGAGGCACAGAATTGGTACTCATCCCAGTGTGACGGGACGGTTACATCAGCCGAGTCAGGCGCGATGAAGCTAACCTCGCATCCACCCACAGCCCACAATGATCCATCCGGGCTGGAAGCAATTGCAGTAATGCTCTGTGATGAAATTGGGGTCGAAGGCCCATTTTCAGAGTTATTGAGGGATTGAGTAAACATCGTACCGTTTGCCGTACCGACAATCAGCATTCCCCTAGTCGAATCAACATCAATGCTTCTACCGTAGACCCCCTTGTCGATGTGGACAATCCCTGGGCATCTCCATTCGCATGCCTCGGAGGCCTTGCTATCAAGATGTATCAAGTCATCACCGAGAAGTACATACATCCTACCATCATGAGGATTGATGGCACTTCCATGAACCTCAATCTCAAGAGGAGCAAATGATATTCTTGGGTCTGATGGTGTCAGAGCCTCTATGACAAGGTCGGAGATTGAAATCCCAGCTGGGAGTATCCACGATGCGTCGCTGACTGAGTTGGGTTGTAGAGATGCGGATAGCTCGCCGTCTGTTAGCCCGGGGGGGTTGTCGCTGAAATCGTACTGACATCCAAGCCAGCCATTTCCTCGCCAATCCAATATCGGTGTCTGACTGTTCATCAAGGTAAGTTGGGGCTCGTCAATGCAGAATCCATCTGAACCGTCAACAGCTATTTCGAAAGTCAAATTGGAAATTTCAGCACCCGGTGCGAATTCTAAGAACAGGTCGGAGTAAGCATAGGTCTGATTTGATGGGTTAGCGCCTATGGCTTCCAGATCTAGCCACCCGGTATCGTTGTACCCGGAGGACCCCCAAACTCTAGCTGAGACTGACTCCATTTCGTCTTCCTCTGTTAGTTCGCGGTCTGAGAATGAAGTCCACGGCAGTAATAGCATCAAGGAAACTAGAATCAAAGCGCTCCTCTTCGGAGGCATCCCAAAGGCCGAACCTAGTGTATGCACGGTGGTTCGGCGTTCTATCACTATATTGAATGGTGTGGGTCGTTGAGCCATACATGCTTACATCCACCGTAGGTGGAAATTCAACATTTACTCCGTTAGACACATTTCATTAAACGCTCACTAATCGGCTGATAATATGTTCACACGTCTTAGGATAGCATCAAAGAGGGGAGGGTAGGACGGGTTTACGGGTTGTCAGCATGACAGATGAGAGGCTCCGCGAGGAAGCGCTGGATTATCACGCTTCAAAACCAGCTGGAAAACTGACTGTCATGCCAACAAAGCCCCATGGCACATCCCATGAATTGTCTCTGGCTTATTCACCGGGAGTAGCCTTTCCTTGTATGGAAATTGAAAACGACCCCGACAGTGCTTACAAATACACCTCCAAGGGAAATCTGGTAGCAGTTGTTAGCAACGGTACTGCAGTTCTGGGCTTAGGGGACATCGGCCCCCTTGCAGGAAAACCAGTCATGGAAGGCAAGGGTCTGTTGTTCAAGGCCTTCGCAGATATTGACGTCTTTGATATAGAGGTAGATAAGACGGACGTTGATGGATTTGTTGAAACAGTAAAAGCGATATCACCTACTTTCGGAGGAATTAATCTTGAGGATATCAAAGCTCCAGAATGCTTCGAGATTGAAAGGAGGCTCGTTGAAGAATTAGATATTCCTGTCATGCACGATGATCAACATGGAACAGCGATTATTTCAGGTGCGGCATTGATCAACGGACTAGAATTAGTCGAAAAGGAAATCTCGGAGGTCAAGGTGGTGATCTCTGGAGCGGGGGCATCAGCGATTTCATGCGCCCGACACTACGTTCGCTTGGGTGTTAGGAAGGATAACATAATCATGGTTGATTCTACAGGTATCTTAACAGATTCTCGAATGAAAAACGGCGATTTAAACGAATACAAAGAGGAATTTGTCAGGAGCCTTCCAGACGGGGGACTTTCGGACGCTATGATTGGGAGTGATGTCTTCCTTGGATTGTCAAAAGGTGGACTGGTATCGCCAGAAATGGTAAAGACAATGGCTGGAAGACCTCTAATTTTTGCCTTGGCCAATCCCGACCCAGAAATTTTACCTGAGGATGTGATGTCAGTTAGAGATGATGCCATCATTGCCACCGGAAGATCTGATTATCCGAACCAGATAAACAATGTTCTTGGGTTTCCGTACATCTTCAGAGGAGCTTTGGATGTGAGATCCACTAGAATAACCGAGGGGATGAAGATGGCTGCCACAAAGGCGATTGCTGAGTTGGCTAGGGAACCAGTCCCTGATGATGTTCTCTCTGCCTATAATGGTGAACAATTACAATTCGGTCCCGAGTATATCATCCCAAAGCCATTCGATGCTAGAGTGTTAATCTGGGAGGCTAGTGCAGTCGCATTAGCAGCAGTCGATGAAGGAGTGGCAGGGATCGAGAAGGGTCAATTTGATTTTGAGAGGTATAGAGAGGAGCTTGAGGCTAGATTAGGCCTCACTAGGTCAATAATGAGAAGAGTCATCAATCGAGCGAAAAGGGACAAAAGGAAAATAGTCTTCTGCGAGGGAGAAGATCCTACTGTCATTAAGGCGGCATCCCAATGTATTTCTGAGGGAATTTGTGAACCAATCCTCCTCGGTAATATTGAAAGAATTGAGGCGGTCAAAGAGGAACTCGGACTCACTTTCACTTGTGAAGAGATCGATGTTAGGTATGACCCTAGGAGAAGAGGCTCTTATGCAGAGGAGTTGCATCATATTCGCGGCCGAAAGGGAATCACACTGGAAGATGCCACTAGATTGATGAAGAACTCGACTTATTTCGCACCTATGATGGTTCATATGGGAGATGCAGACGGGTACCTGGGAGGAGTTTCTCATCATTATCCAGACATAGTGAAACCCTGTCTCCAGAT
>DAVB01000021.1:0-9247 GCA_002505455.1 Euryarchaeota archaeon UBA52
CAGTTCGACTACATGATGTTCAAGCAAGCCTCTGAGCTTGTCATGGAGAATGATGGAGCTGTCATTCAGGGTTTCTCGGTCACAGACGTCGAAGTAGAGAATCTCTCGAATGGGCCTGCGATAACAGGGATAACCGGATATTTAGGTCCGAAAAAAGAGGGTCATTTCCTGAGTTTCCGGGCGCCTCTAACAATCGGCGCTGCAGGGTATAATTGCCCTGTCGCTAAGAAGATCACTGGGTCTGTGTTCAACGAGCCTTTCCGCGAGGATGAGCACTTCTGTGGCGGATATAGGGAGTACTGGACGGGGGTTGAGGGCTGTGACAGCGGAGCTGGCCCGATAGAGATCCATTTCATCGATGAGGTCAACCCTGGATACTTCTGGATATTCCCTGTGAATGAGAATGTTGTGAATGTGGGTGTGGGCATGGTGATTTCAGAGCAACGAAAACAAGATGGTATGCGTTCATCGTTGAAAAAGATGCAGAAATGGATTACCAGTGAGTCCGATCGTTTCAGTCATCGTTTCAAAGGGGCACAGATGGTAAAAGGGAGTGGTCGTGGTTGGCAACTTCCTTTCGGATCCCCTAGAAAATCCCCGCCGTCATTTCAACCACGACGCGGTGCGATGGCAGGCGCCATGTGCGTTGGTGATTCGGCCAGCCTGGTAGATCCTTTCACGGGCGAGGGCATTGGCAACGCACTTCTATCAGCCAAACTCACAACTCAGTTCTTCGATTCAAAAGAGCATTCGAAGGGTTTCCCGGCAGATCAGGCTACAGCGTACATGGAGGCATTGTGGGGAGAGCTCGGCAATGAGCTTAGCAACTCATATCGGTTACAGGGGATGGTGAAAAGAAAGCGATTGATGAGTTGGTTCGTCCGTCGTGCTTCTAAAAAGCCAAAGATAGGGGAAATACTCACTGAGATGATAGCGAGCAAGGAAAGCCAAGAAAATCTCTACAGCAAATGGTTCCTGTTCAAAACCATCGTTCTACCCTGAGGTTTGAGTTTGATGGCTATTGATGAAAGAATGGAGGGGATAGAGGCTGTATTCCTCGATCTAGATGGTACCATCTATTTGGGGGGGGAGTTGATAGAAGGTGCTTCTGAGTTCCTAGATAGGCTTGATCATCGGGGCGTGAAGCGGTTTTTCTTATCCAATAATTCCAGTCGTTCTGTTTCGCAATACCTCAGGAAATTGACACGTCTTGGTATTCCTGCAAGGGAGGAAGAGGTTCTCCTTTCAACTCATGATCTTCTGAATTGGTTGGAAGCCGAGGGGATTGACGACACCTTCCTTGTGGGGACACAGGGGATGGGTGAGATGCTCGAGGCAAGGGGCATTCGTACACAGTCCAAAAGCCCCCAAGCAGTGGTGTTGGGATATGACACGGAGATAACGTATCAGAAATTGAGTGATGCTTCCATGTATCTGCATGCAGGCGTCCCTCTTGTAGCCAGCCATCCAGATCTGGTCTGCCCTTCACCGGTCGGGGGCCTGCCTGATGTTGGGGCATATCTTTCACTATTCGAGACAACCACCGGTGTGAGGCCAGTGAAGGTATGCGGTAAGCCGAATCCAAGCATGATTCTGGGCATGATTGGCGAATTGGGGTTGGACGTGGAATGCTGCGCGATGATTGGAGATAGGATATACACAGACATGGCAATGGCCGATGCTTCTGGGGTGCACGGTATTCTAGTCCTATCTGGAGAAGCTACGGCAGAAGATGCAGCGACTTCGAACGTACGTATGAGCTTGATTGCCCCCTCTGTCGATAGCCTATGCAGATGATGCACGCGCCGCGCGGCTAGGGGTTTCATTCAAGTGCCTTGATTCGTCATTGCTTGGCCATGGAAGATGATTGGGGGGCGTCAGGTGGGGCTCGGTTGGGTGATTTACCCAAGGTGAGTCGTTGGCCCACGCTATCAGATCACGATAGGATGGTTCAGGCCTTTTTCGAGATGGGTGTTCTTGAATCCGGGCCTGTTCACGATGCCTTACTTCGATCTTCCAGAGGGTATCATTCTCTGCCTCTTCCCGCTGGAATCGAGGATTTGAATATCGAAACTAGTGCTTTGAGAATGCCTTGGTGGGAAGATGTTTCTCTTCATCAATCTCTTCTTCCAGGGATGTATGAGACAATACAGATTCTTCAAGCGTTGGATATCCATCAAGGAGATGATGTTCTGATCGTGGGGCCAAGGGGAAATTGGTGGACGGAATTGACGATGCAGCTTGGTGCTAGAAGAATAAGAATCGTCGAGACGGTGGAACGGCGCTTGGACAACCTGCAAACCAGGTGGAAGCATCTGAGGCTGGATAATGTCGCTGATGCACTTGGTTGTGAAATAGAATGGCGCATGATTGGTTCTCATCTAGATGATTCCCCTCTAGCTGGATGGGACAGAATTTTGATCACAGGGGGTGTGAATGAGCCCCCCATGGCAATCCTACAAACCATGGCAAGAGGAGGATGTGCGATCGTCCCTGTGATGGAAGATGCGGGGACTATGGTGCAATCTGTGCAGCGTAATGAAGGTGGTTTCATGGCGCAGAAGATGGCCATATGGAATGTAGATCCCTTTCCTGAATATGTGGTTGAATGTCTTTGCGCCTCTGAAAGTATCTCAATCTCTGAGGAGGTCGGATTGCGAGGCGCGTGGAGCGTGGATGATGCTTGGAAGGCAGCCAATCAAGATCCTATCAGAGACAGGCTTGGTCCGTTGATACTCTTACAATTGATCGAGACGACTTGGGACTCCTTGGGAACCGGTTTTGGGGCCAAAGAAATCCGAGATGACGCTCGTTTCTCGATTGCTGAGGACTTGTTCAGAATGGGGCATGTTCTACAAAGGCTGGGCATCAGCAGGCTAGCTGCAGAACATCATGGCTCATCGTTCAGAATCGCTCCTTCTTCAGAGGCGGCTAGTTTTCTAGGCATGACTTTCAGAGAAGATGATTTGGATTCCCTGGCGTGGCAGCGGAAAGCGATCGAGACGGATCCTAGATTTGGGGGGTCGTGGAATGAGGTTGGAGAGGCGATGCTAAACAGGGGCGATGCTAAGTTCTCGATTGAGTGGTTCAGGGGGGCTATCAATTCGGAGAAATACGGTGAGAGGGGGGTTGCATGGACCAATCTAGCAAGAGCTCACCTTGAGCTCGGGCAGATGAATTCGGCTCTGTTTGCGGCACAGGAGGCCGCGACGTTGATTCCAGATGACGAGGACCTCCAAGAATTGTTGGAACGCCTCAGTGAAGACCTGAGTTAGGTAAAACGTGATTTTGTATTGTTCTTACGAGGGGGTGTGAGCATGGGTCGGGTTGTCGCTGTCACGGGTGCCAATGGGTACATTGGGAGTCATGTCGTTCAGATCTTGCTAGATCGCGGATACCATGTCCGCGCCGGTGCTAGAGAACCGCACAACACGGTAAGAATCGGGCATCTGGAGGAGATGGGGTCTCGATACCCTGGACAATTGGAAATCTTGTCAACAGACGTTCTTGAGATTGATGATGTTCGAAAGTTGATGAGCGGTTGTAGTGATTTGATACATACTGCTGCCACTGTGATGATTAGGGCTTCAGACCCACAATCGAAAATTGTCAACCCTAGTCTAATTGGCACTCAAAATGTAATTGCCGCACTCAAAGAAACCCCCTCAGTGATGACCGTCGTACATACATCATCAACAGCTGCCATACGACCGATGCGATGGGAAAACGGTGCAACACTGACTACAGATACGTGGGCGGATGACGCAACGATCGAAAACAACCCATATGGCCTCGCAAAAGTCCTTGCTGAGAGGGAAATAAGAAAATGGCATGAAGAATACGGCATTCAAGAAGGACGGGTCTTGAGAACGTTACACCCCTGCATGGTATTCGGACCGCCATTATCGAAGTATCATCTAAGGGGGTCTCTTACCATTCTTATGATGCTCGCAAGGCGTAGCATTCCAGCCATAATCCCGATGAACATCAACATCGTAGATGTTAGAGATGTTGGAGAGGCGCATGTTCGCGCCTTGGAAATGGGTGAAAACGGGGGCAGATATCTTGTGACGTCTGGGTCGATGTGGATGAAAGACGTAGTAAGGGAGCTACGAGCATCTTACCCAGATCACAAATGGCCCCGATTACCCATTCCCTATCCGTTGGCTCTGATTGCCGCCGCATTCCACCCATCTGCCAGCATTAACTGGGCCAGAACGCATCTTGGAACTGTATTGAACTGGGATTCCAGCCCTGCTGAGACAGATCTCGGGATGGAGTGGGAAGAGCCACGGAAATCCGTGGTGGACACATTCGGCCCCATCTTCGACTCTGAATGGCTGTGAATCCGCACATCTGATGAATGTGAAGGCTGCGCGATAGGCATGCGCATCAAGACTCTGGGGGTAGTCCTGTTGATGTTTTCAGGGGCTCTGAGCGGCTGCTTCTCAAGTGGTGGGATCGTAAAGAGCGTGCTTGGGAGCCCGTTCGAGGATCTTTGTGAAGAAGGGATCCCGGAGACCACGTGGTACCACTATGCCAACGCAACAGATGCAACTACTTCCCCTTGGTTTGCAGAGACCCCGGATGACTTCGTGCCTATTCTAGAGGGTTCTAATGCCCCTGTTTGCACAGAGGGGACTTATTTCGGGATAGGGATGACGACTTTCGAGCCTACGATAGGCGTCACCTCTTCTGACAACCTGTATATGTCTAGTTACGGGAACGGTCCTGCGGGCTCCACAGCAATAGTGCAGTGCTCGGGTTTGATTGGCATGGTAAATGTGAGCGATTATGCGTGTGTGAATGTGTACGATGCCCTAGCGCCCGTTCCGAACAGCAATGACCCATACGTCTACGTGGATCCGTGGACTGATCGAATCATGAAGTTCGACATGCATGCCCTGTTGGGGATGACGGTTGAGTGGTCGGATAACGAAGGGGGGTCGTGGTTCGGGCCCTCAGTTGCAACCGGGTGGTCTGTTCAAGATCATCAAACAATAGCTTCCTCGCCCTATCCAGCATTCGCTCACCCGACCACGTGGGTGTTTTGTGTCAACGGCAATTACCCCTATCCGGTATGCTCTGCAAGCAATGATGGGGGAGTCACATGGGGGCCTGAGCTTCCTGGTACTCCTTCAAACTGTGAAAGTGGTGGTTTGACTGGGCATATGGTTGGTTCAGATAATGGAAATTTCTACAGAGGTCACCGTGGCTGTGATGGAGGAGAGGGGTACTCTGTCTACAGAAGCACTGATGGGGGGATAACCTGGACTGAACACCCATTACCAACAGAGGTTTCGGGTACGGCTGAAACATGGAACTTCGAAGAGGCTCAGGTTTTCGCTGATGAGGCCGATAACGTCCATGCAATGTGGATGGGTATTGACAACATGCCTTACTACTCATACTCCACTGATGAAGGGGAGAGTTGGAGCGATGCGATAATGATCGCTCCTCCGATAGGACTCAATGGAACTGGTTTCCCCGTTATCGCAGCAGGAGGAAGTGGTCAGGTGGCGATGGGGTATATCGGAACATTCGATGACGGTGCGACCTGGAACGGGTATCTGAGCGTCATAACCGATGTATTCGCTGAACAGCCACTGATAACCACGGTTCAACTCAACGGCTTCGACGATCCTCTGGAGGATGCCAAGAGCGACTGCGGGTACGATCGATGCGGTGGTTTCGGTGACTTCAACGACATCATAATCGATCAGCATGGAAGAGTATGGTTCGGTCTCGCACACAATGTGGCGGGGGAATTGGGAATCTTTGGCACTTTGGCGAAGGGGCCGAATCTCAGAGGTATGGGGCCTCTTCCAGACATGCCGTTGGGTGGAAACTCGACCCTTTGACCGAAGAAGACATCTGCTACATGACGGAGAGCGCATGATATGCACAGGCGTGCCATTGTGCCGGCCAGGGTCAATATTATCGGAGAGCACGTGGATAACCATGGCGGTCTTTCACTTCCATTCACCACCAGCGAATGCCTCGTCATGGATGCAATTCAGAGAGAAGAGGGGTATTCTGGTGATGAATTGGTTATCCGTTTGTGGAAGGAGGCGGGGGGCTGGCCGGCCGACCTGACGGTCAAGAGTCGGATACCCATTGGAAAGGGCATGTCCTCGTCGGCTGCGCTATGTGTAGCGGTTGTGTTGTGTGCTAAAGGTGTGAACGAGGGAATTGAGACTTGCAGGGAGGCTCGTAGGATTGAGCGGGCCGTGCTGGGGAATGATTGTGGTCTTCTGGATCAGATCGCGATGATTTTCTCAAAGAAGGGGCACGCGGTCCTAGTCGATTTCTCGGACCTCTCTATGGAACAGGTCCCTCTGCCCGCATCATGGATTTTCAAACTGGTTGATTCCGGAATCAGTAGGAACCTCTCATCTACAGATTATGGTAAGAGGAATGCCTATTCGGAGGAGCATGTAGTGAATGAGGTACAGAGGGTTCTGGATTCAAGAGGGGCGTCGGCTGAACATCTGGGACGATTACTGAATGAGAGTCATTCCTCTTTGATTTCCCTCGGGGTTAGTTTGGCCGAAATAGATCGCATGATCGATGGCTTACAGCAAATGGACGGGGTTTTGGGCGCTCGTATGATGGGCGGGGGATTCGGTGGGATGATTCTCGTTCTTGTCGAGAATGAAGAGGTCCTTCCGTCGATACCGGTTGTTGTTTCTTCTGGTTCAGCGCATCTTGAAGAAGTTCTCTAGGCTTGCTAGACGCTCTGGGGTCCCCATATCCCAAAACGGGGTATCGTCTAGGTGTGCCTGTATCTCTCCAGAAAGAGTTGGGTACACGGTTCCTTCCCAGCTCCATTTCCCAGCTTTCCCATATTTTTGTACCACTGCTTTGTCGACCATGCTGGTACCAGCTTCGTATCCATTGAAGTTTGGCTGTGTTGTTTCCTTGTCGTAGGCAACGACCTTTCCATCCCGGTGTTCGAGGTTGAAGTGTTGCGATGTCCTTGTGACTGTCATTGTAATGGACGCTCGACTTGTTCTGTGTTGCTTGACTAGTGGTGAGTAGTCGATGGGATGGAAGTCGTCGCCCCACAGAAGTATGAATTCATCTTCTAAATGATCTATAGCGTTCCAGAGTGCTCCGCCTGTACCGAGTGGTTCGGTCTCCTCGTGGAAGGTCAGGCTCATGTTGCTGTGACTGTATTGCCTGAACTTCTCGCTTAGATGGCCCGTCAAAATCAGGGCCTTGTTACACCCTTGGAGTTGCGCCCACTCCAGTATGTGGGTTAGTATCGGCTTGCCATGCACATTTACCAACGATTTGGGGGTCTCCCTGGTGATATTACCCAAACGAGTTCCGAGCCCCCCTGCGAGGATTACGACCTGCGGCATTTCTGTGTGCATGTTTATTGGAAGGGGTACTGATTAATGGGGCTCTCTGCTGTCTACATTACTTGAATTTGCGTCCATGCAAAGCCCAGGTATCCAGCCGCGAATAGAATCATGGCGATTCCGCAAACGGCCAGCACCGCCTTGTAGATATGGATTGGCATGCCGTCCCTCAGCCTGTAGATCGTGAATGCAACTGCGCATTTAACCAGGATTATGCAGAGTATGAACGAAACAGCATAGGCGATTGGGGCGAGCGGCTCCGCCTCTACTGAAGCGGCCATGATCGGCCCACCGATGAGGAACCAGAAGACATAGACATTCGGGTTCAGGAGGTTGGTCAGGACGCCTCTTCCGAAGGCCCTTCTACTCGATATGGGTTCCAGAAGTATCGCGATCGAGGGCGGTTCTATCTTGAAGCACTCAATACCCATTTTGAGCATGAATGCAGCGCCCAAAATTGAGATCACAACCAGCACGCCGGGATTATCCGCGATCAGTGAGGCGAAGAAAAAGCTCACGATTATGAGCGGTCCGTCGGTGAATATCGGCGCCGTTGCAGTCCAAAGTCCTGAACGCAAATCCCCAGAAAGTGTCTCCCTGATCACCATGGTAAGTAGCGGGCCGGGTTTGATCCCCTCGATGATCGCGAGGAGCAGCCCGGCGAATACGGATGCAAGGATCAGATCCGTTTCCATCGCTTAGCGCCTCGTGTACATCGCGATCTTTGCTAGCAATCTTAGAATCTCGATGTACAACCATACAAGCGTCACCATGAGGCCGAAGGCCGCCATCCACTCCAACTCTTTCCGGGCCCCTGATTGGACCCCTCGCTCGATGAAGTCGAAATCTGCAACGAGGCATAGGGCTCCTATTGCAATTACGAACAGTGAGAAGGCTATCCCTACGGGCGTCGCATCGTGGATGTACGGAACTGAGTATGCTCCCGTAAGCGCCCCGATGATGGATACAATGTAAATCAAAATTATAGCAACGACAGAAGAGGCCACGGCTATGGCGAGATTCCTATTCCAAGCTATCAGACCCGCGCGATAAATGGCAAGCATGGCAGCAAGTATGGCGAAAGTAAGTACTGCTGCGATAATGCCTATCCCTGGTAGATCGAGGGCCACCTCGTAAAACCACGTGAGTCCTCCGATGAATAGGCCCTCGAATGCCGAATGTGCACAAATCAGACCGGGGTTGATGGACCTCTTGAAGACGATGAACAAGGATAGGACGAGAGACCCCAGGAACCCCAAGACGATGAATAAGAAGGCTGATTCTGGGGTAGCTGTAAATGCAGTGGCAAGAGCCACTGTCGCGGTAACCAGTAGAAGTACGCCTGTCTTCTCCGCCACCCCTTCGATCGTCATCGATTGGCTCTGATTGGCATCCCACCAAGGGGCTCCCTGATATGTGGAGTCTTGAAATGTTGAGTCCCGCAATGTGGGGTTTCCTGAGCGATACATGGGTGTGCCGGGGAGTTGGGGAATTTCAATCACGCTGTGTGGGTGTGTGGTCAGATCTGAATTTCACAGGAGTTCTCGTAGATGCCGTCCCGTGTGGCTTTCTTCCACAGACGCAACTTGCTCCGGAGTACCCTGCGCGATTATCCCTCCCCCTCTGACGCCGCCCTCCGGACCCAGGTCTATGACCCAATCACATGATTTCACTACATCCAAATGATGCTCGACGATTACGACGGTGTGCCCGTTTGAGCGGATTCTCAGAAGAACGTCGATCAACTGGTGCACATCGAATAGTGAGAGGCCTGTCGTGGGCTCGTCCAGGATGTAGAAAGTATGCTTCTTAGGAGGCCTGTGGAGTTCTGTTGCAAGTTTGACTCGCTGGGCCTCGCCGCCGGAGAGCGTTGTGGCGGG
>DAVB01000021.1:9557-12901 GCA_002505455.1 Euryarchaeota archaeon UBA52
CGTGTGGCGGGTTGACCTAAACGGATGTAGCCAAGTCCCACATCTTTGAGCGTGGTCAGTATTCTGCTGATTTTTCTCTGATTCTCAAAAAGAACGCATGCCTCATCGACTGACATCTCCAATATATCGTGGATCGTGCGTCCTCTCCATTCTACCTCTAAAGTCTCCCTTGTGTACCTCTTGCCCTTGCAAACATCACAAGTCACCCATACGTCGGGGAGGAAGTTCATTTCGAGCATCGTTGAGCCGGCTCCCTTGCATGCTTCGCACCTTCCTCCTCTGACATTGAAAGAGAAATGTCCCTGTTTGTAGCCCCTCTCCTTGGAAAGGGTGGTTTCCGCGTATAGGGCTCGTATCAGACCGAAGACGCCTGTGTATGTTGCCGCATTAGAGCGAGGGGTTCGGCCTATGGGGGATTGGTCGATAACGATGGCCTTGTCGATCTGCTCTATTCCTTCGATGGCGTCATGTCGTCCAGGGGTAGCGTCAGCCCTGTGTATCGTTCTCAGTAGCGCAGGCGCGAGCGTCTCGGTGACCAGCGAGGACTTGCCGCTTCCGGAAACTCCAGTAACGCCGATCATGCAGCCAAGTGGAAATGCGGCATCAATGTCCTGGAGGTTATTCTGCCTTACAGACCTCAAGGTGAGCCATCTTTCATCTGGAGTTCTGCGTTCACCCGGGACTGGTATCGATTTCTTACCAGAAAGATAGGCCCCCGTCTCTGAGTTCTCAGCCGAGAGCAATTCTTTCAATGAGCCGCTTGAGATTACTTCGCCGCCCTCTTTCCCCGCTCGAGGTCCTAGGTCAACCAACCAATCTGCCTGAGTCAAAGTCAACTCGTCGTGTTCCACCACGATCAGTGTGTTACCAAGATCTGTCAGTTCCCGAAGCGTCTTGAGGAGGCGTTCGTTGTCTCTTGGATGGAGGCCTATGCTCGGTTCGTCAAGAACGTACATCACTCCTGTGAGTCTGGTGCCTATCTGTGTAGCTAGCCTTATTCTCTGCGATTCTCCTCCAGAGAGGGTGTTTGCGCGTCTGTCCATTGTTAGATAATCTAAGCCAACCAGTGCCAAGAATCGCAATCTTGACTCTATTTCCTTGATCACATCGCTGCCGATGTATATCGATCTTTCATCTAGTTTCTTGGTTTTTGAAACGGTTCCCCCCTCAGGCCTCGAACGGTCTAATGCTGACCATATCGGGTCTGTCAAGTCACTCTTCCAATTCTGGACTATTGCGAGCGCTTCCAAGACGGTGGATGCTGAGAACTCGGGGAGAGTGATGGTCCCAACGGTGACCTTCGATACTGCGGGGTTGAGTTTCATGCCCCCACAGTCCGAGCATGGTTCATCCGTCATATACGCTGCAAGTCTCGACCGTGTTCGATCGGAGCTTGTGTCTGTAAGGGTGCGGCGGAGTCTAGCAAAAACGCCTTCCCATGGCCTATTCATACGATATGAGGATCCTCTGTCAGATTGGAAGTGGAAGCCTATTGTGGTCGACCCCGTCCCGTTCAATAGGATGTCCTTGTGATCGTCATCAAGGTCTTGGAACGGTATGTCCACAGGTATGGAATAGTGATTGCAGACCTGCACCATTTGACTTTTGTACCAGCCAGACATCATCGATCTTCGGAAAGGTCTAATGCATCCCTCCTCCACTGTGCTGGTTCTGTCGATGACGAGTTCTGGGGAGAATTCTCTCTGGACACCGAGTCCCTGACAGCTCGGACAGGCGCCTAGGGGATTGTTGAATGAGAACACGCGTGGCGACATCTCCGGGAGGAAGGCACCATGCTCAGGGCATGCAAATTCCTCTGAATAGGCAACCATCTCACCGATTTTGGTATCTGTAGAGGGTTTCTCTGGGCTGTCTATATTCTCGATGGCTACCGTTCCCCCTCCCAGGCGGAGGGCTATTTCAATCGCCTCGGTGAGGCGCTGTCTGTTGGTTCTGTTTATCTTGATTCGATCTATCCTGACGTCGATGTCGTGTCTAAGGTTCTTCTCGAGGGTGGGTGGATTCTCGAAATCCGCCTCCCTTCCATTCACCTGACCTGCGAGGTATCCTTGTTCGACCATCGCCTGGAACAAGTCTACGTGCGTTCCTTTCCTGTTGCGGACGACGGGTGACCATACGCCTATCCCGTGGCTCTCGAACTTCCAGAGGACGTCGTCCACAATCTCCTGCACGGTTCTTCGAGCCACCTCATTCCCACACTCAGGGCAGTGAGGGACTCCGATCCTGGCCCATAGCAGGCGTAGATGATCCATTATCTCGGTGACTGTCGCGACAGTCGACCTCGGGTTGTGGCTGCCCTGCTTCTGATCAATGCTGATGGCTGGGGACAGTCCCTCTATGCTATCGCAGTCGGGCTTCTTCATCTGGCCCAGGAACTGCCTGGCGTAGGATGAGAGGCTCTCGACGTATCGCCGCTGCCCCTCCGCGTACAGGGTGTCGAAGGCCAGACTAGACTTCCCGCTCCCGGAAACCCCCGAGAACACAACGAACTTGCCCCTGGGGATCTTTACGTCTATGTTCCGGAGATTGTGGGTCCGGGCGCCTCTGACGACGATCCAGCCCTCGTCGTCTCCTTCCTCGGAAGGGGCGAGTGGCGTCGTCATGGGCCCATTCCGTCTATCATGGCCCTTGAACTCATGCTCGGACTCACGGCAGTGGTAAGGTTGGCCCGAAACGGGGTGCTGAGAACGTTTATTCGGAATAACCCGTGTCAAATCACATGCAGAAGAACCGTCCTGCCTTGCTTGCCATATTGATGATGACCGCCGCCCTCGCCGGGTGCGTCGGCGAGGACACCTCGGACCTAGACGCCCAGATCGAGGACCTTGGCACCCAGAACGCAGAGCTTAACCAGACCATCGCGGAAAGGGACGTGGCGATCTCGGAGCTCGAGGCGACCGTGGCGGGGCACGAGTCCAACATCGCGGGGCTCGAGGCCGCGATCGCCCTGATGGAGGAGCAGCGGGACTCGCTGCTGGCCCAGCTCAGCGACTCGCAGGATTTCGCCAACCAGACCATCGCGCTCGCCGAGGCGATGAACGAGACGATCGCCGGCCTCCACGCCATGCTGTGGGAGAACGCTACGCTGGTGCAACAACTGCAATCAGATCTTGTAGTACAACAGGATCTAGTGTCTGAGTGGATTTTAAGAGCAATTCACAATGATTTTTCTAATACCGACCTGAGTGGCGCCGACCTGAGTGGCGCCGAACTGAGTGTTGCCGACCTGAGTGGCGCCGACCTGAGTGGTGCCCATCTGTATGGTGCCCGCCTGAGTAATGCCGACCTGAGTGGTGCCCATCTGTATGGTGCCGACCTGAGTG
>DAVB01000021.1:13235-13617 GCA_002505455.1 Euryarchaeota archaeon UBA52
CTGTATGGTGCCGACCTGAGTGGCGCCGACCTGCGTAATGCCGACCTGCGTGGCGCCAACCTGAATTATGCCGAGCTGTATGGTGCCGACCTGAGTGGCGCCGACCTGAGTAATGCCCTCCTGCGTGATGCCCGTTTGTATCTTGTCGACCTGAGTGGTGCCGACCTGAGTGGTGCCGACCTGGGTCGTACTTATTGGTCCTCCACAACCTGTCCGGACGGAACCAATTCAGATGACAATGGAGATACCTGTGCAAACAACCTCTAATCGGTGTGCAGCACATCTTTTAGATTGTTCTAAAGCAGCATTATTGTATGTTTTTTCTAAATACGCAACTAAGTGTGCGGCCCATCGAGGATTCGACGTGAGAGACGCGATTGAA
>DAVB01000036.1:0-338 GCA_002505455.1 Euryarchaeota archaeon UBA52
CTGAAACCAAGGTCCTAACAGCACAACCAGGGCGTATCGAGTAGCTGTTCTCCCCCATGTGTCCAAGCATCGAATCTATGTGCTCGACATGATACGGACCCGCGCCTGGAAGGCCAAGGTCAACTTTCTGGATACCCAATCCCTCCATGCAATCCAGAAGCTCGATTTTTTGTGCTATCGTGGGGTTCCTAGCACTCGGACTCTGCAAACCGTCTCTAAGTGTCTCATCATCAAACCACACCGGATGAGGGTGATTGCCCGAATCCCTTTGGATTTCAGGCTCTATGTTGTTCCAGTCATAGATCAATTCCCGCTCATCCATCGTCTACGCCGTCCTT
>DAVB01000036.1:665-1170 GCA_002505455.1 Euryarchaeota archaeon UBA52
CCACCGTACTGAACGTGTTTCAAGCATTCGGAGGAAATCACACAAACGGATTCCCTGTTTCCGAGAACTTTTTCTCACTCCTGACTATTATCAAAGCAGCCAATATCGGACCAATAATCGAGCCAAAATCCCCTGATGATGCAAATAATGCCATGAGGAACATGAGTCCAAGATACAGTTGAGACACCCAAAATGACCGGGCCGCCTTCGGCATCTTGCCCGTACTATCCATTTCTTCATCATGATCCAAAACAAAAAGCGTTCTAACATACCATATTGCTACGAATAATGAACCCATTAGGAAGAATATGTATGCATTTGAATCATTTCCGGAGAATATCAGATACGGCCCGATAGATGAAGTTAGAAGCAGAAGACAGCCATATACGCGCATCTCGAGAATCGTTCTCCTGGGTCCCTTGACGCCGGGCATCATGGGTACTCCAACCTCATGATACTCCTTTGATTTGTACAGGGCCAAGGCCCAGAAATGAGGGGGCGTCCA
>DAVB01000036.1:1467-22408 GCA_002505455.1 Euryarchaeota archaeon UBA52
GCCCAGAAATGAGGGGGCGTCCACAGGAATATCAGAGCCACCATGTAGTATGGGACAAAACTTCCAGCATCCAAAGATGAGATAATCAATGGCACTACTCCAGACCAATCCAGAGAAGCTGGACCCGAGGCGACCCACCACCCTATCAGGGGAGGCGTTGATCCAGCAAGACCTCCAATAACTATGTTCTGAACAGTGCTCCTTTTGAGCCATATCGTGTACACGAAGACATAGAAAAGAATACTAAAAGCAGCCCAGAACGCTGCAATCTCGCCCCCCATCAATGTGAACCAAACAACACCAGTTAAGGAAATTGACACTCCAAAAAGAAGAGCCCAGTTTGCGCTGATAACTCCTGATGGAATGGGGCGATTACTCGTACGCTTCATTTTTGGATCTATGTCACGATCGTACCACATGTTAATCGCATTCGCGCCTCCTGCTGTTAGATAACCGCCCAAGACGGTTACCCCCACTGATTCCAGGGTATGACTGATGCTGGGCCTGGTATCAAGGGTCAGATCGTGTATCAGAACAGCGCACACTGCAGTGACTTGCAGGAGTACCACTACCCCCGGCTTCGTCAATCGAAGCCATGCCATCATGATTGCCGACTCCCCCTTGAGCCTATGAAGAGATACCATCGGGAATGGACGTCATATCTTCTCGACTCGCGATCCAGATAGTCGCAAGAATAAGGAATGAAATGGACCCAACCAGCAGGTGCAGAAGTGATAGAACTTCCCAGAATGAATTGGTGCCCGGATCATATGATATCACATACAGGCCACCCAGTAATCCATTGAATAGGAAAACGCTAGTGGCAAGAGTTACCCATTGTGCCAACCTTCTCGACCCAGGCTCGAATGAAACACGTTTCCAAGTTGTAAATGAAGCAATGAGAAGCGCAACTCCTTCCAACGCCACGATCGTGCGATGAATTATCTGTGAATCAGTCGCAATGTCATCTACTGGAATCAGTAATTCGCCATGACACAGCGGCCAACTTTCAGAAATCCCTGCTACGCCGCACCCATAATTCGCACCGTCTGTCGTGGAGACATAAACTCCGATAAACACGGCTGAAAGAGCGCCTACCGATGATAATGCAACCATTCTTCTCTGTTTCGAGTTTGCATGTATCTTCATCGCTTCAGGCGTCTTCCCCGTCTCTCTCCAACGTGACAAAAGTAACCACAATATGCACAGGGTGAATGCCAAGGCGCTTACCAGGTGCAAAGCAACCGACCAATGTTCGTTGTCCATTCTGACCGTAAGCCATCCAAGGAATCCTTGCCAAATTATCAGAATAAGACCCAAAAGACCCGCATTCCTAACTTGCCTATCTGTACTTTGAACACGGGTACAGACCCAAAGCAGAAGCATCATCGGACCTAGTAACGCGCCTGCAAGAAGTCGATGGAACCATTCAGTAAAAATCTCGAAAGTAGTGTATCTGTGTTGCGCCCCGCGCGAATCTTCCTCTTCCGGATTCTCTTCCCACCACGCCCCCTGCTCTTCTTCAGAGACATCAAACCCCCATGTTCCGAAGCAGGTGGGCCAATCAGGACAGGATTCTCCAGCGTCGTATATACGAATCATCCCGCCCATCGTAATGACTGATCCGGTGACAGCTAGAACGACTATCGACAGAGTGGTAATCGGGACGCGCTCTGCGTAATCTCTTGCTCCCGCACGAACCCGCTTGACGAAGCCCCCAGTCTCCATGTCCCCACCGAGACAGCGCACCTGCTTCAATCACTCGTTGTCAGCAACTTCAACATCGATCGGTATTCGATCAGTTTCATATTCGAGGGTTGCAATCTTGAGCGGATCAAGGACGAAGCGAACTTTCGCTTCCTCGGTTCCATAAAGTTGGATAAGCTCATGCATGAATGCCTCACGGAGCTCTTCTTCAGAGACATAGAGAGGAGCACCCATGCTAATTTGAAGGGCTCGAGCGCCGAGAATGCGAGCTTTCTCAAACCTAGTATGTGTTCGAGGCATGGTTCCAGCCGATTGTATGACGCTCATAAGGGCACCGCCGTCTAATCATCAATCGCGTGAGACCAACATCCCTACTGCATTTCCACCACCGAGGCACAGTGTGACGATTCCGAGAGCCCCTCCAGTTCTTTCTAGGGCATTCAGCAGGCTCATCAGGCATCTAGCTCCAGAAGCTCCCAAGGGATGACCCATCGCAATTGCACCCCCATGTACATTGAAACGATCATTATCGATTCCGAAATGCCCTCGTATGCCACAAGATGCTGTAGCGAATGCTTCATTGTGCTCGTAAAGATCAATATCTCCTGCTTCTAGACCATTTCTTTCCAACAGAGATTGTATGCATGGTATCGGTGCAGACATCACCCTGGATGGCTCAACCCCAGATGTTTCAAAGTCAACAATTTTGGATATAATCGGCCAACCTTCCCGTTTCGCGGCCTCTTCAGAACAAATCAACAGTGCTGCTGCGCCATCACTCACCTGACTTGAGTTCCCAGCAGTAACTACTCCTCCATCTAAGAAGGCCGATCCAAGACCGGCGAGGATCTCCATTGTCGAATTATCTCTGATGCCCTCGTCCCTGCTGAGGTTTGGTATTGTTAGCGCTTCCTTCCCCATCCATCCATTCCGCCATGCGGTCGATGCCCTACTGTGGGATTGAAGTGCATACTCGTCGGCGTCAGATCTCGATACTCGTTCCTCAATAGCGATGGTTTCTCCAGTAATACCCATCGACTCACCGCTAAACGCGTCTCTCAATCCATCATGCTGCATTATCGATACAAGACTTGAGTATTCTACAGACTTCCCTTTAGATACATTACCGGCTATCATCGGAGCATTCGACATGGACTCCATCCCGCCTGCCACCAAGATCTCGGACCGCCCTGCTTCAATTTCCGATGCAGCTATCATGACTGCCTTCAATGAGGAGCCACATACCTTGTTCAGGGTGGTGGCAGGGGTCTTCAGGGGGAGCCCTGCACCCATCGCGGCTTGTCTAGCTGGGGCCTGCCCGGCACCCGCCTGAAGGACCATCCCCATGTATACTCCATCAACAACTCCCGACCCAGGGGGTATGTCCATTGAATCTAACAATCCAGATATTGCCATCGTGCCTAGCTGTACGGCGGAATATTCCGAGAGACTGCCCCTATACTTGCCAAAGGGGGTACGAGCATAACCCGCAATCACTGCCACTGCCACGAGCCTCCCCTAGTACCGAGTCGATTTCAATAGTACGGTCACAAAGATAAGCGGCAATGATCAGCCCCCTTAGTCGGAACCCGAAGAAAAGCTGTAGAATTCGGGTCTTTCAATCTCTGGCCTAAGTTCCGGTCTGACCAAGACCGTTCGAATACCCCACAAATCCGTGAATACACGATAGGCTGCTGTAGCATCAAGATAGTCGACGCCAGAAGATCCTCCCGTGCCTACCCTTCTCCCGATAATCCTCTCAACCATTCTTGCATGAGCATGCCTCCATTTCACCATGGCCTCTTCGAGTTCTACAACAGCATCTACAAGTGCTCTCGGCCAAGTTAAAAGAGGCAATTCTCGATATGACTCTATGAACAGAAGCCCTGCTCTTGACCTATCTAACTCACCATCTGGAAGAAGAAACTCCCTCACCTGAGCCCTAGCCCCTTCAAATCTACCTTTAATCGCCTCCGGAGGCATATCGCTAGATCGCAGCATAGCCGCCTCTTGATCTTTCGAGTGCCTTTCGAATGCATCCAGATGATCGTTAACATATTTCGAAACGACTGCAGCATCCCCCTCGTCGCCAGGATTCGAGCCCATGATAGGAGTTCTGCGGACCCACGCCCTCACTGCCTCATGTAGGGAAGGCTTCTCACTGGCACGGATCAGGCGATCAAGAGCATGCTTCTGAGTCGGATCTCTTTCTGCAATTTTCTTAAATTGAAGAAGCGGGTCAAAATTAGAACCCCTCATTTCGGGTGTCAGCCCAAGAACAATTTCCAATTCCCTCATCTGATACGATTCAAAACCTGATGCCGTCCCAAGTCCATCTCTGAAAGCAAGGAAGCCCTGAGGAGTGAGAGTTTCAAGAACGCCCCACTGGTGAGCCATTAATTGGAATATCTCAGTTATGCGGCGCATCCCGTGGACGCAGGATGGAATCGCCTCTTCTGGTACTGAGGAGGCCCCCAACTCATCTCGAACTCCTTCCAATTCTTTGATGACTTGCTTGAACCATAACTCAAACGTCTGATGGACGATGATGAAGTGCATTTCATCTCTCGAGACTCCTCTATCATCGCCCTGTAGCTGTAGTAAACGATCCAACTCAAGATAGGTCCCGTAGGTCCAATTGCCAGCGGGCTTGTCTCCGGCCATGGCTACCGAGAGACGCTACACCTTATCAGTTGAGTCCGCCATCTACCGATCTATACACGCCGAATCAACTTACCACGGCATTCATATCCTCTAGATGCAACCATATGACGTGATTTACATCCCAGATGCTATTCCAGTGTCTGAAGATCTCAATCTAAGGGCTGCTCGGCCCGATGATGCACCTGAACTGTTCAGAGTAGTCAACAAAAATAGAAAATTCTTGAGGAAACATCTACCCTGGCTCGATGATACAAACAGCATATCTGACGAGACTGACTTCATCCTTGACCAGTCCGAGAAGGCCAGTCGAATGGAGGCCTTGTTATTGCTGCTTGAATATGGCAATGAAATCGTGGGAACTCTGAGCATCAATCGAATCGATCATGGAAATAGGACTGCTTGGATAGGCTATTGGCTAGACGAGGAACATTGCGGAAATGGCCTGATGACTAGATCGGTAGGCGCATTGGTAGATGTTCTACTGAACGCCTGCGCATTTCATCGAGTTGTGATAGAAGCGGGCATCGATAATCTGCCCTCCAGAGCCATACCCGAGAGGCTAGGCTTTCGGAAAGAAGGTGTGAGTGTGGAGAGAGAATGGCTTTATGATCATTGGATAGATATTGTTCAATATGCTATGACCGCTAGAGAATGGAATAATGGCGATTAAGCCTTCAGAAGCCCGTGGTCCATCAAATCACAATTTCCCGACGGAAGCGCAGCAAGTACTTCGCCATGATCGAGCCCTGTAGCTTTCGATATACGCCTTGCAACGTCTTCTTTCTTCTCTCTCCCAGGAGTTATCTCCACCCAACGATCACATAAATTGCCAATCGCAGATACGGAGCCAGGCACAGGCATTGGGATACCATTAACGGTCCCCAGTCCGATTGCCATTTTCAATACCAGATCGCGATGCCATCCCCTGTTGCCCCGTACTACGAACGACCCTCTTCCAAGTGCCTCTCCACTTTCTGTGGCCTTGCTTACCTGGGAGGGCCGAACATGGAACGCTGTCGCAGCTGCCGAACCAGCCCCCCATGCTCTTGACCAGCATGCTGCCAACGCTGCAGCCTCTTCTTTCTCATCTTCTGGGAGCATCTGAAGGTCTTCGGGAGCCCCGTCTATGGACTGTACAATCCTGAAATTACAAACTCCCTCTGAAACGATGCCTTCATCTTCTCCCAGTTCCAAACCATCTACCCTCTTGAGAGCACATGAGGCCGCTCCATGGAGATCGGCATGAAGATAGAGATCTCCTGTTGAAAGGTGCTTTTTCACGACCGCATCGTTACCACGGGCATCTCTCCCGCCCACCATCAACCTGCCCGGGCCCACAATGCCCCATCGATAGCGTTCAAACCAAAATCTCCTAGTTCTACGCACCGATGATACCTTGCCCTTATTACGCTCTTTTTCAGCTTTGGAAGAAATCTTCTTTTGTTCGCTTTCCGTTTTCTGCAGTGCCTTTCTAGCCCCTTCTGCCTTGGCCTTCAGCGTATGTGCCCGTTCGAAGTAATCTTGAGCACTCTGATGCACCGTACCCTCTATCGAAATCAGCACCTCTTGACCAGGCTCACCGTTTGAATCAGGTAAGAGAACCTTTGCGTTTTTGCTGGCTGGATCAATCTCTGAGATCCATTTTGAATTGGATGCTTGCTCTGATGTCAAAGACCATCCAACCTTCGATACTTGTTGTTCGATCTGGGATCTTATCTCTTCAAGATGGACCCATTCTTCGAGCATGGATGACCCCTTCTTCTGGAATACCGAAGCTTCTTCTACGAACGACTCTATCCCCTCTCGTTGTTGGTGGGCTCTCCGAGCCAGCCTGTCATCATCTCTACCGCCTTCTTCTTCTAGCACTGCTTCTTCCACTCTTCTGGCCAGAGCCTTTGCATCATATTCCCCATAAATTGAGTCAATGGCTGCACATAGGGACTTGACAGCCTCCCTGACCAGACCTTCCCCAGGTGAATGAGTAAATGGGGAGAATAACTTGTTTGAGCCCTCTTCATGTTCAGACCACACTGAACCTTCCCCTATTCTGTCAGACTCTTCCATGAGCGTTTGAATGGTCACTATAAGCGAGGAGAGCTCCTTTTCGCCAAGGTCTGAGATTGAAGAACGCGGATCAATATCTGAAATTCTACAGACCAATTCCGCATACCTCCTCCCGAGATTCACCCTCCCAGCGAGGGTACGCTCCAAATCCCGGTCGCCTTCTCTGAAAAGATCCGACAATCCCTTCTCATCAAGCGTACGGGGATCCGTAGCCGAGGGGGGCGGAGCGTAACGCTCTCCTCTTTTCAGCACCCGGCTGCTGTAGGCTGCACTGGTGAGCGGTTGGATGATTACATCTTCATGATCAACCAGGATCGCATTACCGTCTCTGAACATCTCGATAACAAGTGAAATCTTTCCTCGCCCATGCTCAAAATCAAGTCTAAGAACTCTATCAAATCCTATCTGGAGAACTCCAATCAATCGTGCGTTCCCGAGATATTTCCTCAAAGTCATTGCAAATGAAGAGGGATTCTGGGGCATAGGTCGATCGCGTTCAGAGAGATAGACCCTCTTACCTCTGACGATTACAAGATCTATCGGACTAGAGCCGCTTTTCTTCATCCTGAGGACAACCTGCTCATAGTGCGGCTGGTATGCCTTCTGAGCACGTGCGCCAACCAGTTGCTCAAGTTCGACGCGCACTCTCGCCACATCAAACGCAGACATCGCGATTTCAGATACCATATCCGCCCCCCTCACACGGTCCCTATGGCCAACGAAGATGCTTCCGGTTGGATGAGCACACCACAACATAACCGCCCATTGGCCCCTGAAGCGCCTCCAATGCACCCCCGCATTCAGGACAAATCGCATGTTCAGCCAATTCTTCAACCCATGCCTGGCGAGTTTCCATCTCGTCCCCTTCCTCCCTCAGTCTTCTGAGTATTCTCTTAACAGGATCTGAGGGGGTCAATCCCCTTTCCTGCCAAGGGTCAACCCCAATTGGCCTTATCCCCGACGCTTCGTTTTGTTCAAAATCCCCCTCCAGGGGAACATTTCCACTTCGGGCAATCGGCCTGATTAGAATATACCCGCCAAAGAAGCCCCCTACGTGCGCAAGATGAGCAATTCCCGTTGACTGCCCCAGACTTTCCACCTCGTACATGGTATAGATTTCAAATCCTAATTTGATCAGAGTGATCAACCATACCGGCCATGCTCTGATTAGGAACAGCAGGGGGAACTCGATTTCATCTCTTGGCCAGCCCGCCATGTACGCACCGAGCAGTCCGAAGGCAGCGCCACTCGCTCCCAATGATGCCCCTGGATCCCCGATATGAGTCACGACCCATGACAAATTACCCGCCAGAAGCCCAACAAAGTAAATCGCCATCCACCTTCTCGCCCCCAACCGTTGTTCAAGAGGAACACCGACTAGCGCTATAACGAGAATATTGTGAAGGACATGGAACCAATCAGCATGCAGCCAACCTGCAGTAATCCATCTGTGAGCCATACTAGGTTCGAAGGCAATAGCTGGAATCAGCGAAAGAAATGCAATCGGTTCAAACGCCAATCCCAGTAAATCTACCCCGGCTTGGAAGAACGTAACTAGCAGAAGAGACAGAACAGTGGCAAGGGCAAGACTGACACCTGAACGGACGGCATAGACATAGGGTCCGAATGCGAAAACCAATAGGACACTGAGCGTGACAAAGTCGCCCGGCGTCAGGTCACTCCAGTATATCTCCACACCTCTCCCCGAATCAAGACGGTTGAAGCCCATGAATAGCCCCTCCGGCTGTTTGCGGTGCAATGAAAGGACCCTCCGCAGTGGGAGGGTACATGTCGTACCCAGTCCTTCGCATCAAGGGGACCACCGTGCTACGAGGTTCTCGAACTGTGGTGGAAGACATAAACCTCGATGTGATCAGTGGAGAAATACTGTGTTTAACAGGTCCAAATGGATCTGGTAAATCAACACTTTTGGAGACACTTGTAGGGCTGCACGCTCCGAGATCCGGTGAGGTGGTGATGCCCCTTCCTGATCAGGAATCAATACCTATTAGAGACTCAAGAGGCAGAAGAACACCCGTACCGGGCCTTTCTATCGCTCTGCAGACTGATGGTGCATGCTTGGATGAAACGGTGATTGAGAGACTCAAGACTGCATCAATGGTCGCCGGGAAATCACTGGCCGATGAAACAATCCATGCCGCCATGGAAAAGTGGGCATTGTCTCATAGATCCGAAGACAGACTTGCTGTTTTGTCCCAAGGGCTGAGGAAAAGAGTGTCAATACTTGCTGCGATACTTCCTGCTATGCAGTCCAGTGAACCGAGAATCATACTCTTGGACGAGCCAAGTGAAGGTCTGGACTCCGCATCACGGAACCTCCTCCACGATTCGATATTTTCTCTTAAGGAGAAGGGCCACTCAATCGTCATAGCAACCCACGATGAGGCCATAATCGAAATTTCTGATAGGACAGTTGAGATATCTTCGGGCACGATATCGGTATCCGGCTCGAGTCACCACGTCGATGACCCCCCGTTTACAGACGCCACTCCCACCGGCAACGCAGTATCAGCACTTGGCAGATGGATACTGGCTCTCGAGATGAGGAATCCAGTGGATACCGTTCAGAGAATCGTTCCAGCCCTTCTAGCACTCTTCCTACTCCGTTCAATAGGGTTAGACGCAATTTCAGACGGAGCCCCCTCCTCACTCGCATTTTACATCCTTGTCCCTGCATTGATTGCAATACTGGTGCGACCTGCACTGATTGATCGTCTCAAAGAGAGGCGTTCGGGAGATTGGTGGCGAGCCCATCTCGGCCGATCGATAAGGCCCCTCTCATCAATAGTCGGCTCACCGTGGCTGCTACCGATTCCACTAACGTATCTCTCTTTCATGGTCCTCTCAAACAGCTCACCCGACATCGATCCTTCTGCATATGCGTGGCTATGGCTCCCAGCACTTTCGATGTTGGACATAGGGGCTGCAGCAACCGCAATACACATGCTCGTGTCAGGTTTCGAACGCAGCACTGCAGTTGCAGCATCTCTGATGATGGCCATACTGGTCTGGCCATTTCTCATGCTGGTGGATGCTACAACCGAGATACTCTACGAAGGAATGCATTTTGATATCGGGTTCGATACGCCACTTGGCCTAATCATATGCTCAAGCCTGATCGCTGCATCAGTGTGGGGTGCGGCCGTCATCATACCCGACGAGTAAAGGCATTGATTCATTGATGATGGCCGTGACGGCTAACTCATGGTACGCATCCCCGCCCATGCCACTGCCTTGTTGACTTTGGGATCGGTGGGCTTAGTTGCAACCATATTCCTAGGAATCACATGGGCTCCTGACGTCAACCCGAGCCAGTGGAGGGCTCCTGCCGCTTATCGGATAATATTCCTCCACGTTCCTTTCGCATGGACGTCCTTTCTTGCGTTTAGCATGCTCTTCTGGGGATCGTTAAGATGGTATCTGCGTCGCACTGAACGTTCATGGAGGTTAGTCCAATCCGGGTCCGATTTAGGACTCCTATTCGGCTTCGGAGTCATAACTTCAGGGCCAATATGGGGCATGGCTGAATGGGGCGTTCCCTGGGACTGGGCAGATCTTCGGCTCAATACCTTCGCACTGCTCACCGCCCTTGCACTATTCATCGTCATGGCGAGACGATCGCAACCGGATCATGATTCAACAAGGGACACTATAGCCGCAGTGGGGCTATTCGGATTCATACTAGTCCCCATCACGGCAGTGGCAACCACCATCTACCAGAAGAGACATCCGGGAGTGGTTATCATAGAAAGCGAAGAATCCGGACTCGATCCAGCCATCCGTACCGTGATGCTGCTAGGATTCGTTTCCGTCACACTTCTGTTCATCGGATTCTCGATAATCTCCGACAAACTATATTCTGCAGAGGCTGAGATAGAATTGAACCTCAAGGCTCTCGATGAAATGCATGGGGGCGAATGAATTGGCAGGAGAGACGCACCTCATTGTAGCATATGCCATCTTGATCGGCTCTCTTGCACTTTATGCGAATTGGTTGTGGTCAAGATACCGCAATGTTGCAAATTCACCGGCCAGCACCCTTGAAGCCCGAACCCCCCACCCTCGTGATGGCGAGGAATGATGGCACAGGAGTTCTGCATCGTTTGCGGGGCCCCTCCGCCGGTGTACGCTGGTCGACTTTGCGAGTCCTGCCTCCGTGACAGAACGCATCTATCCAAGATACCCGAACGCCTGCAACAAGCAAGATGCTCCAAGTGCAGGCTTCACAACGTAGGGAAGAGCTGGAGCGATAATGACGATCTTTCGATAGCAGAAATTAGGGTTCAGGACAATCTCGAGATTCTATCTGAAGCAGAGGACGTCGATGTAGGCCTCACCGTCGAGACAATTGACGATAGAACTTCTAGGATATTCGTGGATGTCAGCGCAACGGTACACGGACTTCACTTTGATGACCAACATACCATACTTCTCCAGACAAGCGATACAATCTGCCAGACCTGCTCAAGAAAAGATGGCGCCTACTTCGAGGCAGAGTTCCAGATAAGATCTGCAGGAAGAAGACTATCCAGAGATGAAATAGGGGCCATTCGTAATACTCTGAACGAGATGCTCGGAGAAGGCACCAACGACCCGCTGTTCTTCATTACGAAAGAGGGTCCTGTCCAAGGGGGCTGGGATCTTCAGCTGGGTTCTAAATCAATGGCAAGAATGTGGGCAAGGAGACTCGTGAGCCGCTTCGGAGGCACCGTTAAGGAAACTTCCACTGTAGTCGGCGTCAAAGACGGCGCAGAGGTGACGCGACTCACCGTTTCCTACAGGAAGCCAGCTTTCTCCATAGGGGACGTCGTTAGGCTAAAGGACAAACTCTGGATCATCACCTCTTGGCAGAAGGACGGACCCATCCTAGGATCGTTTTCTTCGAACCAAAGAAGCGGAAAGACGTGGAGAGACATGGAAAAATCATCCGTGGTTTGCTCAACCAGCGACCAGATAAACGTCCAGATACTCGATCGTGACGGTTCCGCGGCGGAAGTACTGATACCGGGAGATTGGAAGATGGCCACCGTCGCGCTCCCGTTCGACTACGATGGAGAAGAGTCGATCCGTATTGGGTTGATAGACCATCAATGGCTGGCAATCCCGTATGCAGCGGGGGGAGGGCTCGGAGATGTCTGACCCGATTGAACTTCTCGAGCAGCACGACAAGCAGGACATGGCGGGCTTCACCCGCGGTTTCGTGGACGATCTGGAAAACGCCTTCCAGAGGGATATCGGAATTATTGGTGATGATGATTGGGTCGGTGTGCTGTGTATAGGGATGGGTGGATCAGGTGCGAGCGGAACGTTTCTGACAACCATCGCAGATAGGCAGGCAGGTCTCCCCGTACTCCATTGGAGGGACTATGGGCTCCCTTCTTGGTGGGGCCCGGAATGGCTCATCATCGCAACTTCGTATTCTGGGAATACAGAAGAAACCCTGGATGGAGTTTCAAAGGCTCTGGAGGAGGGTGGCAGCGTCATAGGGATATCCTCCGGAGGTAAACTGGAAGAGATACTCTCCGACAGAGAGGATGCAGTACATATCGCAGTTCCCAGCGGCCAAATGCCGAGATCGGCCTTCGGCCATCTCATCGGCACGCAACTATCCATACTCTGGTCCATGGGCCTCCTGCCGGCACCGAAGGACGAAGACATCGGGGGCATGATCGGCAGATTGAGACGACTCTCGTCCGATTGGGACCCGTCGACCGGCTCAACACTGGCATATGGGGCTGCCAAGTCGATTGGCGAGAATGACATCGGGATAGTGTCCCCGAGCATAATGGGGTGCGCTGCCCGTAGATTCGTAAGTCAACTCAATGAGAACTCGGACCTATTCGCTCGCTCCTCAGAGGTACCTGAGATGAACCACAATGAGATAATTCCGTGGACGGAAAAGGCATCCGAGAATCAAGCACTTATCCTCATCAATTCGAATCTCTCTAACTCTAGGACACTATCGAGAATGAGGTGGTTCGAGAAGCATTCGGGAGACTCAATAAGGGTGACACTGGAAGCTCCAGGCGATACCCTTGTCGAGCAATTACTGAGCCTTGCGCATATCACTGATTGGATAAGCATCATGTTAGCCGTGTATCGCGGAGTAGACCCATCCGAGATGGCTGCAATCCCCTCTTTGAAGGCCCACCTGTCTACGGTTTAGTAGAGCGGGCCGAGGACATTTCTAGGGTCAGGGTATATCGCTAGAGCATTCATCCTATCTTCAGGCGCTACTACTCCGGGAAGATCGTGAGTCTCTGGCTCTACAAGGGAGAGCTGAAAGTGTAGGTGAGGGTCCCATCCGCCGTTCTCATCGAATGCTCCAAACCAAGCTATTACCTCTCCAGCATTCACCTTCTGCCCGACCCACTTTCCTTCTATTGATGCGGCATCTAAGTGCCCATACAAGGCCCAAACTAGAACTCCGCCTATCTCATGCCTGGTTATGACTACATTACCGTAGTCGCCAGCCGCTGGATTGTAACCGAAATGCGATATCTCGCCATCCATGAAGGCCATGCACGGAGTTCCCACTGGCCCTCCGATGTCTATGCCTACATGCAGAAACCTCTCTCCTGCAAAGAGTTCGGTAGAATACATTCCAGGGCGTAGTTCATCGTATCGACCTATGTCAAATTCGTATTTCGAAGGAGAATAATCTCCAGAAGTAAAGTCTCTAACTTCGTATTCGTCAGGAAGATGTACTACAGGGTGAAAATCCATTGAACCCCAGTCTACCATGGGCCTCGGAAGAGGTATTCAGTCTTCATCCCCACTCAAATCTAGACTCTCAAGTGAGTCCAAAGCTCTCTCAAGAGATTCCATCGATTCCTGTAGTTTGGTGCGATTTGAATAGGAGTTGCTAATCTGAGTGCTAAGTTTCCCCCAAACGGAATGTAAATTGTTCAAATCGTTCCTGAGACGGACATGCCCTCTGATAATCTCATCTGACTTCTCAGCAATCCCCATGGCTCTCTCTGCGATATGCAGGAGATGCATATTTGCAATCAGAGTGTTAGGAGAACAGACGACTACTCCTCTGCTCGCTGCATCACGAATCAGAGTAGACTCCTCTTGATTATCTGGAGCAATCATGTAGTCGTAAATTCTCTCTGATGCAATGTAAAGATAGGCAACTTCCGAAGTCCCTAACTCAGGTCTGATGTAACTGGACTCAACTTTGGTGACATGTCCTCTAACGGCTTCTAAAAACGCTTTCTTGTTGCCAATTCTGGATCTACCATCTTCATCTCCAATACCTCCTTCAGAAACAGCTAGAGTCTCCTTAAATGCCTTAATGGGGAATTTTGAATCGATACAAAGAATCCTACCATCAGACAGCTTCAAACTAGCATCAGGAATACTATCGAGCTTAGGCACCTTCTTCCTGATACTTACATTGGCGAATGAGTCCTTGAGAATCCTCTCCAATTCTATCTCTGCCCAGCCCGCAGCGGCTTGCTTGTCTAAGAATATCTTCTGTATCTCTGCAACCTCGCTAGCAACAGAGTCAGCAGAACTACGAATATTTCCAATATCTTCGGCTATTTTCAGATCCTTCATCGTCCCTGCGACGGCCCCTTTCAGAATCTCTCCGCTAGCTGCAATCCCTGCAGTGATGACCTCAGGTTTGACAGAGAAATCTAGATTGCCTATTGCTTCCCTTTGGACTTCTCCTTGGGTGTGTATTTGTGATGCTTGATCGCGAATCATTGCGGACTCTTGCTGAATCGATTTTAACAGAGAAAGAGCATAGACCAGTAGTATTGCCAATATCATTACGATGATCAGAAGTGAATAAGAAAACATATCTGACATCGTACTCAGCGTATAACTCGAATCGGGAGTACTTGAATTATTACAATAGCCAATTACTAGTTTCTCAGAATTGGTTCTTAGGCGAGAGTGACTTTCACTTACCATGAGGGTGAGAAAACTGGCGATGTTGCTATCCAGTCTTGAACAAACCCAATCTAAATCAGTAGAACTCGAGCAATACGCTACCAGTGGTGATTTGGCTGCAAGGTGGCTCACCGACATCCTCTCCTTTGGAGATTTATTTCAAGGGTGTACGATTATTGATTTAGGTACGGGCAATGGCGTACTGGGACTCGGCGCGCTGGCCCTCGGAGCAGAAAGAGCAATTCTCATAGATTCACAAAAAGAAGCCTGTCACACAGCAATGAAAAATGCCGAAACAATGGGATTTTCTAATTCAGTAGAAGTTATCTGTGCAACCCTGGGTGTAGATAATATAGATTTCAACACATCAGACCTGATAATTAGTAACCCTCCGTGGGGGAGGCAGACCCCTAAAGCAGATCGACCATTCTTGGATACAATCCTGCGTGAAGAAACGAATGCCCACTTGATGCACAGTGCAGAGGCAAACCATATCACATCTTTTTTTGGCATCAATGGATGGATTTCAGAGAGATATGGCGAGGCAGAATTTGCACTTCCTGCTACTTTCGAACATCATACAAGAAAAAGAGGCAAGACAAGAGCTGCATTTTGGCGGCTTACTCCTGCAAAAAATATCGATATTATGCCGGACCGTTCATAGGCGACTCTCAGGTGGCGGGCATCATGGGAACCTCATCTGACGTTGTCAGCCCGGGGCAGCTCACTGACATATCTCCTGATTCTGAGTTGGGTTCGGGGTTGTCCACAACCGATCGAGGAGTGGTAGCTCTGGTCACAGGAACCCTGCATCAGGAAGATGGCGCATGGTCCGTGAAGGAATCGAACCTCGGAGTCAACAGCCTGGAAGTCGGCGATGATTTCATCGGAGAGGTACATGGTTTGCAACCAAAAGTCGCCATAATCAGGATAATCAGCGTTGAGAAACCCGGCATGGAGGCCAAGTCCCTTCCTGCAGAGGAACTCTTTGCGGACATAACAGTCACAGAACTATGCGATCGATTCATGCCGTCGGCCGGCGATGCAATGAGGAGACGAGACATAGTCCGCGCCCGTGTCACATCCACCGATCCCATGATACGTGCAACAACCAAGTCCGCACATACGCTCGGCGTCCTCCATGCGATTTGCACTGCTTGCGGCGAATCGCTACACGCCAGCGATTCGAAACCCGATTTCAACGTGGCATGCAGAAGATGCGACTACACCGGGTACAGAGTTCTATCATCTGACTTCAATAGGCTGGATGGCATGGACTCTGCGAATCTGAATCGAGAGGGTACAAGATGGTCCTCTGAGGCCGAGGGAATGCTCGGCCACGATGGCGCCCGGCCATACCTCTCCCCCGTTGCAGATCATCGAAGAGGATGGTCGCACGAGATGCCGAGAGAGGCTGCGAGATCAAGGCCGAGGCAAGGTCGAGATCGCCCAAGGAGGGAGATGCACGATACGAAATGCACACTCTGCGGCAAAGACACAAAAGTACCATTCAAACCAACGATGGGCAAGCCGATTCGCTGTAGCGAATGCCTCGATGCCGTCAAGCAGGGGGATGCAGATGAAGAGAAACTCGCAGCAGAGAGAAAGCTGCTGATAACTCTCAGAAAAGAGGCTGAAGCAAACGCTCCCCTGAGGCTATTCGTGGGAAGGCTATCCAGAGAGGCCACGGAGGCAGATATCAAGAAAGCATTCGGCGAACACGGCGAAGTCGTAGACTTCCACATGCCGATTGACAGAGATACCGGCAACCCCAGGGGATTCGCCTTCGTCACACTGTCTCCAAAATCAGCTGGAGAAGCTGCCATCAAAGCCCTGAACGGCGCAGAGTTGGCAGGAAGAAAGATCGTCGTAGAGGCCAGCCAGAGAGAGGGCGGGGACCGCCGTCGAAAGCGGCGATGACTGCGAAGCATCAAGCACGAACGCCTCCTCGAGAGTACATGGCCGGTGCCTGGCTGGTCCTGGATGGGTACGAAGACGAACCCGCTGCGTTCGGGGTCCCGAATTACATCGGCTTCCACGCCAGATACATCTGCGGCGTCTTCGAGGAGAGGGGCATAGAATACAGGTATTCCACGATTGACGATCTGAGGCTTAGGAGGCGAGTAGCACAACGTATGGGTGGCGATTCGTTGATGCCGGACGCCGAAGATATAGAGGGAGTAGTAATTCTAGCAGGTGCTGTAGTGCCTGGGAAATATGTCAGAGGAACTCCAATCAGCCGTAAAGAGGTCGACTCCATACTTCCTTCCATTCCTTCTGGATGCCCCGTTCTAATCGGAGGATGGGCCGTGAGGATATGGCGTCAAGATGGGTGGACGCCGTTGAGGAAGAATCTCTTCCTCTCTCTGCAGGACACTGACGCCACTCTAGACTGCTTTCTTACGACGGGGCAGTGGTCTCATCGCAGAAGGACGCCAGAGCAGTGGTCAAGATGGGCATTTAGGGGGGCATCCTCCAGAGCGGTGACCGACCACCCAGACATCATCGCCCCCAACGGGGGCCCAGGACCACTCACCTACGAGGTTGAATTGTACCAGGGCTGTGTTAGATACAAGAGGGGGTGCAAGTTCTGTATAGAGCCCAAGAAAGGCGTACCTCTTTGGAGGGATGAGGAGGACGTCATAGCCGAGGTAGAGTCTGCGGTCAATGCGGGCATAAGGAATGTCAGAATCGGAGGCGCCACAGATGTTTACACCTACAAGGCCGAAGGAGTAGTAGAACTCGAGTATCCCATCCCGAATCCCGAGCCCATTGCGAAGGTCCTGCATGAGATTCGCGACGATGGGCGAATCGAAGTGCTTCACGTCGACAACGCAAATCCCTCGATCATAGCCGAGAATCTGGAACCATCCGAGCAGATAACGAAGACACTGGTGAATACGCTTACAGATGGCGCCGTTCTCTCCTTTGGCTTGGAGTCTGCCGACCCGGCGGTTCATGATGCAAACTGGCTGAACTGCAATACTGAACAGCTTATGACTGCAATCAGGCACGTGAATGAACATGGACGAGAACGTGGACCAAGAGGCCTACCGAAACTGCTTCCTGGATTGAATCTAATCGCCGGACTAAATGGTGAGACGAAAGCCACCTATCAGATGAATCTCAAATTACTCAGGGCCATTCTCCAAGAGGGTCTAATGCTCAGGAGAATCAACATAAGGCAGGTAGAGGGGGTTGGTTTTCAGGAAGTCCCGAAGAAGGCATTCTCCGCATTTAAGAAAGAAGTCAGAGCAACAATCGACACACCCATGCTTGAACGACTCCTTCCAGTTGGAACAATTCTGAGGAACGTTTGGTGGGAATCCAGTGGAGACAGAATAAGGCTGCCTGAGCAGGTGGAGAATCCCTCATACAGGGACGCATCAAGGCACGGGCGACCAGGGATAACCTTCGGAAGGCAGATCGGCGCTTATCCAATTCTCGTGGGCGTTCCTTACCAGATTCCTCTGGAGACGATGTCCGATGTACTGGTTACCGGTCATGGATCCAGAAGTGTTTCTGGCGTTGAATTGGGGCTGGACACGATGAAGGCAACAGAGGCCCAATTCAATTCCATACCCGGCATCGGAAACAAGACTGCGTGGGCATTGGTCTCCACACGGGCAAAGTCGCTATCCAAAGACAGGCCCATTCGTAGTACTGAGCACCTATTCAGCGAAGCAGAGGCACATCTCCCCGATCATGCCAGGGAGATACTCAAGCACCCTACTGGATAGGTTCCCACTGTACGCTCATCGAACCGTTCGGGGCGACACGCAGCACAGGACGCCATTTCGCACCGTCAGTTCCCTCGGGTATCGAGGACCGTATCCCGCGCAATATCTCCGGATGCAGATCAACCGACAATGCCGAAGAGCTCGACTCATATCTTCCATCTCCGATATTCACTCTTTCAACCGGGACGGGAGGCGGTGGCGGTGACGAATCCCCTTTGTCGTCGTCCTCGACCTCGTCCGGCTCAGGCTCCTCATCTTCATCCTCGACCTCGTCCGGCTCAGGCTCGATATCCGCCACATCTCCCTGCACCTCTTCATCTCGATCATCTCCTGAGAAATCTGGTTTCACGAGTCCGATGTCCTCCGTGATGGCCTCGTAGCCCTCTTTCGTACGGCCAATACCCAGTCCGCCCCTTGAGGCGTAGAGGACGCCTTGCCCAACCAGTGACATCGCCGCAGCGAATAGCATTACGACGAATAGGAGTTCATTTACCCTGGGAACGACCATGAAGCCCAATGGCATCCCAACAAGCCCGAAACTCCTCCTCCAAGATTCGTCTCTGGAGAATCCCAACATGGAGTGATGTGCCGATACTGTAAGCACCAGTGCAGGAAAAATCAGGCCATAGCCGCCTGCTTGTGAGTAAGCATATCCGGCTAAAAGGGCCAAGACACTCGAAAACCTGCTGATTTCTTCTCCCTTCTCGGAGATTGATATCTTCCCGATCGCTGAAGGCCCTTTCCATGCAATGTAGACCAAAGCCAGACACTGCAGGATTGGGACCAACAATAGCGTCTCTTCATGAAGATTGAGATCCTGAGACCCCATTGTTGGCCATGCTACGGTCTGTAGTACAATGCCGAGATAGAGCAGTTTCTCACGACCCGACACTATTCCATCCACAGTCATCGCTACTGACGATATGACCCATGTGACGAAACCAATGTCCCATGCGAACCAAAGTAGCAGATACATCCATGCCCGACTCGTCAGACCCACGAGAGTTACAGGATCGTACGACTTCTCAATGCCCCATCCTTCAGGGAGATACTCTTCGACATGAATAACCTCAGAGTCATCATAGTTCTTGGCCAGAAGGCCGTTTCTATGGATTACTACCTGAATGCTCGAAATGACTGCGCCGATTAGACAGCTCACCGCGAATAATTCGTTTTCAGTGATCCCGATCCAAGAATTATCTAGCATCCAATCGAGCATGGCATACCCGCCGAAAACAAACGACAGAGGGGCGACATTGAACCACCAAACGACCCCATTCATCCACGCCCAAGCCCACATCCCTACAGCTATGAACATCCATACCAATCTGAAGTCGGGCATCAGCAAGGCGAAAGCAAGAACGGCCGCAATGCCGATGCTGAGCCTTTCATCGGCACCCCATCTCGTGCCTCCGTCGGGCCGTTCTTCAACTCGAATAGCATAGGCTGAAAGGCCAATCTGCAATATGAGCAGAAGACTCCCCCACCTCGGGATATCCATTAACCCAGACTCCTCTCCGAGGAAAGGAATCCTCTCAAGTACGTAGATGAGAGTTATTTCTGAAGCAAGGCCCCCGCTCAAGATCAGGGTGTATATCACGGCAGTTATTGGGAGTGCCATCAGTATCCAAGTGTTAACATGAGCAGTTGCGCGATATGCGACTATCGCAAAGACCGGTATCGCGAGCAGCCCTCCTGAGACGTCTGTTGCACCTATTGCAATCAGGGATAGCAGCGTGAAGGATCCTATGGTTCGCGCCTCGTCGGACAGGTCCTCTATCGTCTTGAGCATCCTGTCTACAACCACCAGCGGAGCCACTACCACGATGTCTCTGAGCACCCTTTCGAGGAGTCTTATCGAGTCCCCATCAAGATGTTCTGGATTGACATTGAACTGAATCGCTGAAACGATTGAAAAGACTGCCATGACGACGGCTCCTGAAAGTCGGTGTAGGGGGCTGACACGCCCGATGGCCCCGCATTCCGCAACGAGAAGGCCACCTGCCACTGCGATGTGGAATATCGCTAGCCGCCACTCGAGAATGTGGACATCCCCCATCGTTCCGCTTCCATTGAAGCTGTCTGAATGGGTTATGTCTCCCGGTATGGCAAGCATCGAAGCGAGCACCAAGAACAACGAAGTGAACCCGAATGGCGTCAGCAGTATGGAGGCCTCATCTCTCTTCCGCGAGCGGGCCTCCGCGTAGATAGCCAGCCCAACCACGAGAGGGAGGAGATTGGCATGAGCGAACTCGAGTGGAATGACGCCCCTGTCTCTGATGGCAACAATGGATATCGCAAGAGCGAGAATAGGGATGCATGTAAAATTCCACCATGAAACAGCAAGAGCGGAATCTTCATCCCACATTTCGTTTTCATCTCTGCCGATATCCGTCCTCCGCAGCTGTACCAATGCTACGATGATCAGAAGTATTGGCATAAACTCTCCAGCTTTGTCAGAAAGCGGCACCAGGGCTCCTGCTAGAATCGCGATTGAAGAGCCGCTAGACGAATTGAATCTGCCTCTCGATTCACTCCATATGCCCAGGCCGATCAAAACGGGAAGCAACCCCAGCCCAAGTGCGTGGGCATTGCTAATCTCGACGCCCCCGATGTCCAAGAATGTGCCACCTTCGCTGCTCGCAATTGCTGCAGAGATGAACCATGCAACGATCATCGCCCAGTATGTCGATCGAACGACCCAATCTCTCGCATGATCCCGGGTTTCTAGATAAACGAATGCAGCGATCCCCACGGTCCATGCGATCAAAGCGGCTTCCGCTTCCAATAGCGAAAGTGCCAATGCAAGTCCTATGGGCATAGCAGGAGTTCTCTGCATC
>DAVB01000036.1:22585-28669 GCA_002505455.1 Euryarchaeota archaeon UBA52
GACCCAGTCTCGTGCCTGTGGACGGGTCTCAAGGTATACGAATGCACAGATTCCAACTACCCAGGCTACCAAGGCAGCCTCGTCCGAGAGGAGTGCAAGTGCCAGCGCTAGCCCTACTGGCATAGCAGGAGTTCTCTGCATCGTCGTAGGTGCGAACCACCCTACGAGCAGAGCAGCCCACAACCAGAATGAAAGTCCGAAGGGCTGCTCAGTAACTGACAAAGAACCGATCTCAAAGTTAGCTTGGTTAATGGATGCGACAATTTGCAGTAGAAGGATCCCGAAAATAACAAACCAAGAGCTCTGCTCAATCATTTCTCTGGATAGTCCACGATCTGTGGCGGTCATCCCTACAATTACTACCATTATGGTCATCCAGCCCCCTGATTCTACATCCAGGCCCCATGCCACAAGCGCTGGAACCGCTATGCTGGCCCCTGCAGATATCAGATACAGAATCGAACGATCGAGCCTAAGCGCGTGGATCATCGCAGCACTCAGGAGCAAAACGTGCGAGATTGCATTCAAATTATCAAAGACCCCATCAGCATAGTCCACCCATATCGTAACCGCTGATAACGAGAGGGAGAGCGGTGCGAGTATGACGATGGTTCTAGGAAGAGTTCCTAGATTGTGCCGATCGATCATTCTAGTGGATATTTCCATGACTAGCAGCATGAAAATCGTCTGTGCTATAGCGAGCTCAACGGTTGGCGCCCATTGCCCTTCAATGATTTGACCATCATACATCCCAGCTTCCTTCAGGACGAAAGCAAAGTATCGTGATAGCCAGACCGATGCAAGTGCGCCGCACAGCACCGCTGTGGCAGCGACGTAGTCTTCCACCATATTTTGATCTCGCTTTTCGCCCTCTTGGCTGCGCTTCCACTCGTGGAAACCTATGCACCCCACTGCAATGGTTCCAAGCATGCCTCCCAAAATCAGGTAAGCATGGTCGCTTTCAGTCGTCAGCTCGAATGTGACGTACCAAATGGCATATGCAAGAACTGCAGCACCCAATCCTATTGATGCGTAGAACCCCGCCTTTGCCTCATCAAATCCCCCGCTAGATATCGTTGTATTCCGTGGACCGCCTTCATTCATGACAGTATATTCAGCATCAGAGGTATAGACATTGAGGCGACAAATGTTGAATTAACGTTTGACACATACGTTGAGTGTCTCAGAGAAGAAGTCCAGGCTCCATTTCCCGCCCTCTCGTCCAACTCCGCTGTCCCCAACTCCTCCGAAAGGGGTTCGAAGGTCTCTGTGGAGCCAAGTATTGACCCAGACCATCCCCGTCCGGATGCCTTCAGCGACCCTCCTCCCCTTTTCCAGATCGCTAGTCCAGACGCTCCCTGCTAAACCGTAGCGCGTGTTGTTGGCAATCTCGACAGCCTCTTCCTCGGTCTTGAATCGATGCACGGTGACAACGGGGCCGAAAATTTCCTCCGTGGAGCATCGTGAATCGGGGGATAGACCGCCAATGACTGTCGGCGCCATCCAATAACCGCCCTCCAGATCCTCCGATAGGAAAGATCGAAGCCGCGAATCGTCTTCACCAGTAAGGAAATGCCCTCCGTCGTCTCTTGCGATAGAGACATACTCCTTGACTTTCTGCAAATGGTCTGATGATATGAGGGCTCCCAGTTGCGTAGATTCCTCGGAAGGATCACCGATTTTCAAAGACTCAACTGAATCGACAAAACCCTCAACAAACTCATCATAAATCGAATCTTGAACAAGAATCCTCGAGCCACAAAGGCATATTTGGCCTTGATTCAGGAATGCCGCCCTGCCGACCCCCTCAATCGTCTTCTTGAGATCGCAGTCTGCAAATACGATGCTTGAATTCTTGCCCCCAAGCTCCAGACTTAGCTTCTTGAAATGAGGGGATGCAGAGGCAGCAACCTTGGCACCCGTGGTCGTGCCCCCTGTAAAGGAGACAAGATCCACGCCACGATGAGATACCAGACAACTGCCCGCCCCATGACCGTCTCCATGAACCAAGTTCACCACCCCTGGTGGAAGTCCGATTTTATCGATAACTTCCATGAGGAGATTAGCCGTCATTGGAGTCATCTCGCTGGGTTTGCACACCACGGTGTTCCCCATCCCTATGGCTGGAGCAACTTTCCACGATAGCAAGTATAGGGGCAGATTCCAGGGAGTGACCAATGCTCCCACGCCAACCGCGTTGTAGGTTACGAAATTGTCCGCATCGGCCATCTCGAAAACTTCGCCATGATGGTCCCTAATCATATCAGCAAAGAATCTGAAATTAGCGACCGATCTGTTTGCATCGACCGCTCTTGCTAGCGATATTGGTTTCCCCGTGTCCCTGCTCTCGAGCGAAGCGATATCTTCGTACCTAGATTCCAATTCATCTGCTATCATGTCCAGCCAATCCGCTCTTTTCGAATGACTGAGCCCCCCCCACGCGGATTGGGCCCTCCTGGCTGCGAGAACCGCTGAGTCTACATCTGAGGATGATGAAAGGGGCACTCTGGCGAATTGCCTTCCAGTAGCGGGTTCGATAACGTCGAGCCACTCCCCTCCCGAATGGGCCTGAAAATTACCGCCGATATAGTTCATCAGATCCATCAGGAATCACCGATTCCCTCGTTGGAGTATGGATCAGATCTGGTCATCGCAGAGGTGTAATCTTTCCAATCCATTGAGAATCTGTCTCTATCTGGGTCCCACTCGTCCCATGTAACGATGGACTCCAATGCTGAGGAGTATTTCTCGGGGACTATGCCTGGCACAATGAATGCCTTCTGGCGATGAAGGGGGTATGGATTTCTGAGGTGGACTCCCAACACGCCCAATACGGCCCTCGCTACATACCATGTCGCCTGGCTGTTCCACCCGTGTGCAATTTTGATCACTATCCCAAGTCCCTTCGGCCAGTCGTCATGATCCACGGCTAATCCGAGCAGCCCATCTGCTCCTTCCTTTGCTACGATTCGCCCGCCACCGGCCTTAAGACAGGTCGAGTCCAATCTGTTGAAACCACCGACCAGATCCGGATTACGATTCATCGCCTCCCATATCCAGTCCTCATCGCGTCTGGCAACTAGATTTGCGAACATCAACGCCAGTTCGTTCACTGTATTGGAAACCGTTGGAAATCCGCATCCATCCTTCGCCACCCTCAATGGCTCCCAATTCGGCTTATTCATGTACTCTCGGAGGACATCCAAATACAGCGGAAACCAATCAGCACTAGGCAAAGTGTAACCAGCCCTACTCATGCCCATTTTCCTCATGCCTTTGAGAATAGCAGCGTGCTCCCCCGAGCATGTGTGGAACCATCTCCTCGGCCTCCTTACCTGGCGCCCGAATTGAATCAACGGCACGTCCAAGGGGCATTGCATCAATCCCCACTCGGATTCAGTAAGCAAGGACTGGGCAGCTGCAACGTGTTCCGTGTCCCCATTGTGCGAGGAGCAAGAGATGGCCTTTTGCTTCCAATCTAAGTCCTCCAAGGCCTTGACAAAAGGCTTCATCATCAAGGGCTTCATCATGGAGCGGCCATAGATCAAGACATTCCCTCCAAAAGAGTGGATTATCTCGTCCCCATGAGCCCATGCTACCGCACCATGAATCGTATTCTCTGAAACATCCATCCGTCTAAAGTCGACCAGAGGCTCCCATTCGACATCTCGCCCAGTTGGTATATTCTCGAATTTCTCCCCGAGAGGAGTCGTCGGATAAACTGCCGAGCCCGGCCTCCCCGCGGAGACAGAGGAAGGACGGTCATTCAGATTAATTTCCTTCATCCTTCAGCACCCCTATTCACGATGGGGACGACCTTTGTCATGAATGCCTCCATGTTACGCTTCACACGCTCGTTGTCATGATTGAAAAAGTCGAACCAGCACATTATACGATCATCGGGATGAAATCGTTCGATTAACTGCTGGGCCACTTCATCCACGTTCCCTATTACCGCGTTGTCAACCGCCTTCTCCACTTTACCCGGGTCGATGGTCCCCTCCAAGGCATTCCAGTAGGTCGAAATCGACGACTTGGATTCCTCCATAGCATGCAAAGATCGCTCTTCTTCCGAGAGCCCATCTTCATCATTGAGAAACACCATCACTGTCCTAGGCATCATTGAACGGTTCCAAGCCCCCCCGTCTTCATGATAGCAATTTCTCATGCGCTCATGCGTCGCTTCGATGATCTCTGGGGGGGTTATGCTTAGGTTGAATACTTGGACTGGACGCCACTTATTGACTTCAACTTGGAGACGCTTATCATGACTGCCGAGAACGAGATTCAAGAGATCCCTTCGCCATTCTTTGGGTATAGTGGCGATGGACTCAAACTCATATCGACGGGGAATGATAACTTCATCCGGGGGAGTTGCGAGCCCCCGTTCTGAAATTGCCGACTCTTGGACGCGTTGCCAGTCTTCGTCACTCCTGAAATTATCGCGAGTGAGCCTGGTTTCCCGTATCATTGACGAGTCAATCACTTCGCCCGACAGAAGCCTGAGAAAGATTTCACTTGCCTCAGCGAATACCTGTCCGCGTAATGCCGGCCACGCAGCCTCCTCGACAGAGTCCCTCGGAATAATTCCATAAGGGCGAGCCATGAACTCAAATCGACCTGCAGAGAATCCAATGTGAAGCCGACGAGACTCATCCGGATTTACACCGTGGATCGCGAGGAACGCGCCAACTCGTTCAGCTTGGGCGATTGGCCCTCCAGATGCAAGTATCGACATCACCGCGCTTCCTACTTCCATTCGTTCTGTCCGAGCCATTACAGCTGCAGCGATTTGGAAGAAGTCGGTGCACAAACCAACTTCGCCTGGATAGTGAGGGACGACTGGATTCGCATTGCCCTTCTGAACTTCGGTTGAGAGATGGGCCTGAGCAACCCAACCAACGCCAAATCCAAGCTCGTCCGCCTTTTCTGCCTGATCTAGAAAATTAGAGAACATCTCCCTCTCGCTGGGCTTGTAACCGCTGGAATCCGGCGTCTGCGAGATCGAGAAGAAGATATCGAATTCCATACTATTACCCATTAGATAGAGCGCATTCGCCCGCCATCTACCGCAAGACTAACTCCACGTATTGCCCCACTCGAAGGAAGACAAATCCAAACCACTGCTGAAGCAGTTTCCAGCGGGTCAACGAGTCTGCCTATGGGCGCTTGATTTCGCCAATCATCGTAAATTTCTTCCACGCTCATGCCCGTTCGTTCACTCTTTGACTTGGACAGAGATACAAGGCGGTCAGTATCGGTGTATCCTGGGAGTATGTTGTTTATCGTTATGCAAGGAGCCAACTCTTTCGAAAGAGACTTGCTCCATGATGCCATCGCCCCCCTCAAAGTATTCGATAGGCCGATTCCTTCCACAGGTTCACGGACTGATGTCGAAATGATGTTCACAATCCTTCCAATTCCAAGTTTCTCCATTCCCGGTGCAAGACTCCTGACCAATATGTGCGATGCATGCAGATGGCGTTTGAAAGGCCCATCGAAGTCTTCCAGCTCATTTTGAAGAAGCGGGCTACGGGGCGGCCCGCCTGCGTTATTAATCAAAATCGTAATTTCTCGGTCCGCCAATGATTCCGCACTCATGCGAACAGAATCCGTATCCTCAAGATCGAGCACTAGGATTTCATGCCCAGAACCATGCATCTGCGAAACCAGATCTTCGAGCATCTCCTTGTTGCGGGCACAGGCAACAACTCTCGCCCCTGCCCTGGCAAGGAGCAACGCGGTGGACCGACCGATCCCACGCGAGGCGCCACATACCAACGCAGTCTTTCCATTAAGCACGTTCTCTGAGAAAGGAAAATCTTCACCTAGGATATCATTCATCGACATTTCACCTAATCCACGTAATGCGCATATGTTAGCTCACCTAGCTTCTGATATACGACTTCTAGAATCTCTTCTGGGGCGTTTCGGAAGGTAGGGTGGCTACCCTGTCCCTGTGGCCGACGCATTTCACCCCATCGACCTTCCACATATGCAATCATGGCTTCTTTCATGAGAACACCGGATAGAACGAGCGTTTCATAGCACAGATCTTCATAGGTCATGCCTCTTTTGACAGGC
>DAVB01000058.1 GCA_002505455.1 Euryarchaeota archaeon UBA52
GCGAGGATACGGGCATAGACCTGTGAATCACTTTACGTGCCAGGTATGGCCACAGACCTTGCAGTACAGGTCATAACCACCGTATGAACTAGGCAAACCCTCAACCTTCACAGGGGTATTGCAATTCGCACAAATCTGTGACTTCATGCCCCTTGCCAAGGGGCACCGGTCCTTCAATAACTCGCAGGGTCAGGAATCAACAAAACGCTTCCAAAGTACCTCTACAGGGTAAATCATCTCAATAGCCCCAATCAAAAGTATGGCCCCAATCGCTAGCAATAGCAATTCAAGTGCCGGTGCAATTCCCGCAGAGGTGCTGATTGTTACGAGCTGTTCATCCAAGTCCGCGCCTTCCTTTCCTGCTGATACAAATCGATAAGAATCAGGTTGAAGATCAAGCTTGAAAATGCCCGAGGAGTCCGGGCCCCCTGAAATGAATTCAAAGTCATCTTTAGTGCATGCTGTTAGTCCGTCACCATCAGGAGGGCACGAATCAGCATAAGAAGCATCAACAACCCCTATCCAGCTTTTTGAGGGCTGACTCCATTCAACAGTCAGCTCTACATCCATCAAAAGAAAGCCAGTCGGGACCTTTAGATCGGATCCAGTCATTCCTACCAGACATCCTTCGTCTGAAACCTCAGTACAGGGTACAACTGGGATTTGAACACGTTCAGAATCCAGATCGATGCCATAAACGCTGATACCCGCTATGAGTAGGCAGAGTACACCCACTGCGCCGGGCAGGACGGACAGTATGCGCACCACTCGCATAAGGGGGTGCAGACGTCACGCCGCAATGACGCTTACGCCTGCATGGCAGATAAAACAGCCAGAACCAAAGCTATAGCAGGAAACAGGTAAAGCATAACCGTGAAACGCTTTCTGGAAGCTTCTCTCTTGGAGTGGGTAATCGAGCAGCTCTCATCCCTGCATATTGGAGGATCCCTGTCAAGGGGTATCGGTGCCCAGCAAACCGTACAGTGTCTGTGTGGCGTCATAGCGGTTCGCTGCCTCTTTGTCTGACTCATTAACTCACTCTCCTCGTATGCTGGTCCCATTGAAAGGCAGTCCTGAAAGAGCGGACTCAAGAGATTCAAGGTCTTTCCCATACACGACGTCAAGATCCAGATTGGATTCTCTTGCCCGCATCGCTCCGACGGGATCCACTACAGTCTTGACTCCTGCTTTATGTTCTGAAGCATCTCCTACTATGGTTCTGAGTTCCTCATGGCTCATTTGCATTATTTTCACAGCCCCGGAGTCTATGGATGGATCGTTGCTGTATACATGAGACACATTCGTAGCGATCAAACAGGATGCAGCATTCATTCCTATTGCCAACTCTATCGCAACACAGTCGGTGGTATGGCCCGGCACTGTACCGCCCATTACAAGCACCCCGTCACCCACGGATGCCAGAGCTTCTTCTACTGATAATGGTGCTATTTCGGACATATGGGCTCCAATCCCAGATAGCCCCTCTCTGACCATGGAAGCATTGAGCCGAGTAGCAGCTATGCCAATTCGATCTAGCGCATCTCTGTCATTGGTCAATGACGACGCTGCCTCTATGCCGCGCCTAGCGGCAGCACCCCCGCCGACAACTATTGCGGTGGTGGAACCTTCTGAAGCACGCCGCTCCAGAATCAGCGCAAGCCCCTCGAGCCAGCTATGAACTTCATCAGAATTACCGCTCAGGAGACTGCCGCCAAGAGCCATCACGCGAGTATCCACGGCGCACCCTAGTTCTAGGCTGTCTATCAATAACTCGTCTGAGATGCCCACAGGCTTCATGAATATGGCCCCATGAGTTAAGACGAGGTTCCAGCGATGAGCGATGACACTGAGCAGCAGTATCGACGTCTACGCCTCAAGAAAGCGCTCGAGGATTTGCGGGGAATGAAGGGCATGGGGACTGAGTTAGTTTCAGTGGTCATCCCGCCTGACCGTAAGATCCACGATGTTAGGCAACAACTTTCTCAAGAGGCCGGACAGGCTGCCAACATAAAGTCAAAGTCGACAAAGAAGCACGTACAAGATGCGATTGAATCCGCGATCGCGACACTCAATCGCCACACAACTCCAGGGGAAAGGGGCATTGCGTTATTTGTGGGTCACGTCATTGTAGGAAACAACAAGACAAGATTGATCTCAGTAGTCGTGGATGACCCTCCAGAGCCCCTGCAGTCATACAGGTATAGGTGCGATTCAACATTCGAGATATCGCAATTGGAAGAGATGCTGATAGACAGGACATCATACGGACTCTTCGTAATAGATCGTGGAGAAGCAGCATACGGGATTGCAACGGGCAAGAGAATCCATTGTCAAGAGGAACTTCAAAGCAACATAATGGGCAAACACAGACAGGGTGGGCAATCTGCACAGCGATTCGAGCGCTTGATCGAGGAAGCAGCTCACAATTTCTTCAAAAGAGCGACTGAGCATGCATGTTCGTATTGGCTGCCCAACATTGAGAACATCAGCGGCATAATCGTCGGAGGTCCAGGAGGCACCAAGGATTTCGTAATGAAGAACGATTACCTTCATCACGAGATTAAGAAACTGATAAGAGAGCCATATTTCGATGTCGGCTACTCAAATGAGAGTGGTTTGAGAGAACTTGTACAGAGGGCCGGCTCTTTGATGGACAAGATAGATCTAGATGTGGAGAGAGAACTTGTTGACCGATTTCTTCGTGAAGTTATGCAGACGCACCCCAAGGCCACCTATGGCGAGGTCATGGTCCGCGCTGCTTTAGAGCAAGGTGCTGTTGACACGCTCCTTCTCTCGGAGGGACTGCGGGCCCGACGTGTCGGGTGGCGTTGCAAATTCTGCAATCATGAATGGGACTCTTCCCAGCAATCTAGGACGGAGATCCCCGATTGCCCCTCCTGCGGCTCCGAATCTCCCGTGGAAGATCCTGAGAGGACAATGGATCTCGTTGATGAACTCAGTCTTCTAGCACTGAGGACATCCGCCAATGTCTCCCTCATTTCTCTTGACTCCGAGGAAGGCTCCACTCTGGCAAGCAGTTTCGGAGGCATCGCTGCAGTGTTGAGATATCCATGGAGCTGATACTTTGCGCGATCTGATAAAACCCGTTTCCGAGGTTCTCGAACCAGTTTTGAGCGAGATGGGACTGGCAGGTTTTGAATCAAAATCACTCATCGGACCAGCTACAGATAAGTCACACGGAGACCTCGCGATACCCTGTCACCAGTTCGCACGAATTCTCAAGAGATCCCCAGTTGAAATTGCAGATGAAGCGGCTGAAAAAATGAATCAACATCTCGACGGTATCGCCTCGGCATCCTCTGTCGCAGGATTCCTGAACATAACGGCCGATAGCCGTTGGTTAGCAGACCGTCTCTCGGAGCTAGTTGAACACCCGGGGAAGGGGGTGGAAAGAGACTCAACAAGAACAGTTGTGATAGATTACTCGTCACCAAATATAGCCAAAGAGATGCATGTCGGACATCTCAGATCAACGGTGATAGGGGATTCGCTCGTAAGGATTCTTGAGATGAAGGGCAATAAGGTGATCCGTGAGAATCACGTTGGAGACTGGGGCACACCCTTCGGCATGCTGATTGAGAGGCTCGAAGATTTAGAATCCGAGGGAGTCCAACCTTCAGACGCACTTGCAGATCTCGGCACTTTCTATCGAGATGCACGAGCCTCATTCGATACGGACAAAAATTTCCGTGAACGTGCAAGGAAGAGAGTAGTGGCTCTTCAGTCTGGAGATGAAGCGACAATGGCACGTTGGAAACAACTGGTTGACATATCCTTCTCGTATTTCGATGAAGTTTACGATTTACTCGGAGTTCTGCTGACAAAAGACGATGTGAGGGGAGAGTCATTCTACGACCCATTGCTGGCAAGAGTCGTAGAAAGGCTCGGTGAAGGGGGTCTTCTGAGCAATGACTCTGGCGCAGATGTCATGTATCCGGGCGATTGGCTCAACAGAGAGGGAAACCCCCTCCCGCTGATCATAAGGAAAGGGGACGGGGGGTACAACTACGCCACTTCGGACCTAGCCTGCATAATCGATCGAACAGAGAGGCTTGGGGCAGACGATCTGGTATACGTGGTGGGTGCTGAGCAGAAACAGCACTTTCAGATGGTATTCGCTGCTGCAAGAATGGCAGGATTCCTCCAACAAAAACACACCTCCAAACACGTTCAATTTGGGCTTGTTTTAGGATCTGATGGAGGCAAACTCAAAAGTAGAAGCGGCGGAGCAGTACGTCTTCTAGATCTTCTCAAGGAAGCAATACAGAGAGCATCCGAAGCAGTCTCGGATCGTAATCCAGAAATGCCTCCCTCTGAAATAGAACCTATCGCCAGGAGTATCGGCATAGGTGCTGTCAAATACTCTGATTTGAAGGCGGATCGGACTAAAGACTACGTTTTCGACTGGGACAGAATGCTGAGTTTTGAAGGCGAGACAGGACCATATCTCCAGTACGCCCATGCCAGGATCAGGAGCATACTTGCTAGATCCGGCGGCGAAGCATCTGTGGGGGATATGGCGAGATACACCCTGCCCTCAAACGAGGAAGGCCGCCTGGCAAGGGAGCTCCTCGCCTTCTCAGACGCAGTTGATGCTGCAGCCTCCGAATTGGCGCCACATAGAATTTGTAAGCAGTTACACAGAATTTCACAGGCATTCGGCTCATTCTACGAACATTGCCCGGTATTGATTGAAGACGCATCTCTCCGGGTTGAAAGAATATCCCTGTGCACCCTTACGGGCGACATACTGCAGACCGGTTTGGAACTACTCGGCATAGATGCCCCTTCCAGGATGTAAGCACCGGAGCATTGGTGTACTGCATACCATTACGAGTGCACATGCTTACAGTTGGAGACAGTGCCCCGAGTTTCACCCTAACGGCCCAAGACAAGTCAATATTCTCGAGTGACGAACACTCAGGAAAGAGGATGGTGGTCGTATTCTATCCCGCTGCATTCACCGGCGTTTGCACTGAAGAGATGTGCACATTCAACGATCTGATGGTAGACTTGGAAAATGCAGGTTGCACCGTCGTCGGCATCTCTGTGGATGCACCTTTCTCAAATGCAGCCTTCGCAGAGTCAAATGGGATAGGATTCCCACTTCTATCCGATGTCCATAGGTCCGTGATTAACGATTTCGGAGTCGCCTACCATGATTTTTCGATCAAAGGCTACACGGTTGCAACAAGGTCAGTCTTCGTCATAGAGCCTGACGGCACTGTGGGATATGCATGGGCCGCTGAGAATCCGGGCATACAGCCGGATTACGCGGAAGTCATATCTTACTGCTTGAAGAATTAATCAAAAGATCATTCTTCGTCCGGGCGAGCCCCGCTCATTCCTCTCGCACCAATGAATATCAGGTAGAGGGCAATGAGGTAGAGTGCCACGGCCACGAAGTCTGCAATGTCATCGGTGCTTCCATCGGCACCCGTGCCGAAGTCAGTCCAGAACATCAATCCCTGATTGTCGATCACCGCTGAAACGAAGCTTTCAGCATCATCATCAGAAATCTCCGATGCAGTGTGTATCTCGAACACCGGGTGTGTGTCCACGCCAATCTCGGGATTCATCATCCCGGGCCCTCGCAGGTCCAGGTGGAACGTGGAGGTGCTCTTTCCATACATCGCGATTCCCGTTATATCCTCGAAATATATGTCCACATTGGATTCGAAGTACACTGGAAGCGCCCCGGGAAGGACATCCACAACGGTCCCAGACCCAATCAGCTTGGCCTGTATCTGGTTCGCCGTGGGATCCAAGGCGACTGAATGGTGCACCATGGGGATGCCCTTGAATTCGACATTGCCCTCTACGACCGTATCAGCAATCGCATATCCGACGAGGTTGATCTTCTGGATCTCGTCAGCGTCAGTGGCCATGCCTCCGAAGGCATCACTCTGATCGGTCATGTCGTTTCCGACGTGCGCGCTCAGTAGTCCGAACGTTGCAGTCTCTGAGGCTGGAGACCTCCAAGGCATATGCTCGCTCATGGCATACACCTCGCCAGTATCCGAGTCTAGGTATCCCTCGGCGACTCTTAGCCCAGGTGTGTCGCCCTGTGCCGTGGTGGTTTCCTCATATACGCTGTAGTCGCCTGTAGAGAGCCCGTTGCTGCCGTAGTAGGTCATGTTGGTCTCTAGGCTGACCCAGCTGTTTTCCGCGCCGTACAGGCCGACAAGTACCGGGTCCGACCATCCATACAGCCAGTTGCTGACTGATTGCGTTGTGAGGGGGCCTGCTCCGTACTGGAAGTTGAGAAGTAGGCCAACCACGGATCCGAACATCAAGTCGTTAACCCATGATCTGAGAAGCGACGCGTCACTTTCGGATATGCCGTACATACCCGCCACATACTGATCGTTCCAGTCCATCTGAACTCCCCCTTCGCCAGGTCCAGCGGCAGTCATGGGGAAGGTTTTCCCCGAAAGTTCGCCGTACATGAACATCGTCGCGATATCGGAGTTGGTTAGGGCGTATGGGCCATTGTATAGGATCTCATCTACCTTGTCGAGGGAAAGCGATGCTCCCTCGCCCGCTGCCAGCGCCCTGTTCAGGCCAACTGCGATGTTGCCTCCCAGGAGAGGCTCTTCGCCCCCGAAGGACATCTTCCACCAGGTATCTGCATCCATGGTCCCAGCAGCTGCTGGATTGACAACGCGCATTGGGAAATGCGATTCTGCCAGTTGCCAGCCTGATGACCAGCCTGCGACACCTTGCATGGTTAGGATGCCGGGGATGTTGTACTCCTGGATGTAGCCCATGTAATCAGGTGGGTTTGCGGTCAGTGGCAATAATGAAAGCACTACCCCGTAGAGAGGGATCCCGCTCAGATCCTGCTCGGCCAGCATGCCTGCCGGGTACCCAGTGTCTGCATTAGTGCCGAAGAGGAAATACTCCAGGTCATCTGCTGGGAAAGAGTATCCAGTGAGGACCTCGACTCTGTGGGCATTGTCTGTTGCAAGCTCCGGTGGGATTCCCGCGCCATTCGTCTGCATCATGGATGCAGCACCCGCGTATACGGCCCAGTCCATGAGGTTCATTTCGGCCGGATCAGCCGTGCCGTATCCCAGTAGTTCCGCGCGAAGCGGCGTTATTACCGAGCTGGGCTCGCCCCATGCGGCGACCATCCATGGGCCGTAGTCACATGTTAAGGCCATGCAGACCCCGCTAGTCGAGTCAACGGCGCTGTTCATTATCGAACCCGCCGCGGAGCTGAAGTCAGGCGACATCACATCGGCCCCTACAGCGGCCCTTATCTGGTCATCCAGACTCGCGTTCCAGCTGGCGAAGAAACCGTCCAGCACCATTGCGTCTGCCATGCCTGCAACAGTCACAGCGTCCAACTGTCCACCCGTTTGGGCGTTGATCGCGGCCTCCGCGCCTGAGGCAAGTGCTGAGATCTGATCTGCTGTGTCCATGCTCGGTGCGAGGTACATCATATCATACGTCATCATGCTCTTGGTGAATCCGGCCTTGGCGAATTGCTCGCCGTACTCGATTCCTGTTGAGATGCCCGCTATTCTCTGTGTATTCCAGAGAATATTCACGTTGGTTATCTGCGTGTCTCCTGAGACCGAAGCCTCCCCCTCGTGTGTGCACGTCTCGCACCACTCGAAGACATCATAGGATGAGTACGTCATAGTCCCGATATCATCGTCCCACTCTAGAAGATCGTTGTGCGTCGTGACGTTGTAGATGAACGGCCCTAACTTCTCAAACTGAGGCGCAGCAGTACCGTCTGCCACTTCGACTGGATTCGTTATGCTGTGTGCAAAGTAAGCACGCTCGCTTGTGGATGTGCCCCATGAATCATCTTCCTCGAAGTCGGAGGCCTCGTCGTAACCCGATTCTACTGCTTCAGCCACTGTATCCAGGGTCGCCTGGGAAACGTATGGCGCAAAGGCAAGGGCATTCATTCCAATTAGTATTATTCCGACAATCAAGTAGGTTGTAGAGCGGTTGCTAGACATGCTATCGACCTTCGCTGGCAGTGCTTTCCGCATAAGTGTTCCAGTCCACACCAGATGTATTTGGAGCCACTTCAGATGAATCCGAAGCCGTCCAGGGTCTGCGCAAATGTGTAGACCATAATGGGGACAAGGATAATCCCCATCGCATGACTACGCCTTATTCCAATACGAGGGGGCATCAGCCCTATTCCTGTACCTATTACTAGGGTCCCCACCCCCACCCAGCCAGTTGAGAAATATACGAGTATGGTAACGAAAATCGTGACTGCCAAAACGAGGGATCTGAGGGGTATCAATTCGTGCAGACGTAGCATGCCTCTTCCAACAGTCCCCATCATGGGCACTGCAAGAAGACCAGCTGCTATTGTTATCCCCAATAATCGTACGAAGTCAGCAGGAGGCTCTACAGCGCCCCATATATCGATTGGATACATCATATTGAGTGCAAGAGCAGCACCAGACCGGGGTCTTCCGACCATGTATAGGAAACCTAGTACCATTACTGTTACAGCCGTGTTGACGGAAGAAAGTATGGCGATAATCTCGAGATCCCTTTTGGGGTCATTGTACCTTAGATCTAGATCAGGAGTCGTCTCAATCTCGCCAAAGGCCGCTTTGAGCAAATCCCTATCCTCGTCGCTTAAATCTTCATCATCAACCTCTATGTTGGCTGTTTTAGCATTCACTATGGGCTGGTCGATAATGCCATGTTCAAAGTCCGCAGGCACGTAATTTGGATCAGTTAATCTCCCCCAGAAGTTTCGCATAGACATCACCACTACAGTTGCTTGTGCTGCTGTCATCCCCGGAAGTATGGCCATCACGCTCGAAACAACCGCTGAAAGAAACGTCGGAATAGCCAGCGGGCGCATAGGAGGCAACTCCCAATCGGGCTCCTGGGGCGGTATTTCGGATGAGGTCACGTAGATATCAATCAAGTTGGCTATGCCGAAAAGTCCAGCCAATCCGGGAAATAGTAGGGTTGCAGATGGCATGCCCACCGGCGATCTAGCAGGAAGCTCGAAAACAGCCCAGCCATAGAATCCAGTTAGCAGAAAGTATGCTGTTGCCACCAAGATGCCGGCACTTCTCGACGAGTCCGTAAGGCGAAAGTCAACCGCGCGCATCTTCATGTTGAAGCGACGTTTTCCAACCGGAAGGACGATTCCCACTGGACGAGAGAACTCATATCTCAGCCCCCTGGTTAACTTCTGGAAAGGTTCCGGCCACGGTAAACGAGTTGTTTCTGTGAGTATCAGGAATATGGAGATCACAAGAAGTAGCCACGGGAGTATGTCCCTGCTTGTTTCGTAGAGGCCTAAACCGGGATTCTCTCCAAATAGTAATCTTGCTACAATTAGGAGGGGTATTGACATCAGCAGCCCCATCTGTGATCCTCTTGCAGAGTATGCAACACCTTGTGCGGCCTGTCCCGATATGAGCATCCTGTGACCTGGGAGTAGTGCTAGGGCCATGTTGTCGTCAGGAGCACCTACCAATGCGCTGGGGATGTAGTTCAGGAATGTGTGCACTGTTCCGCATGCAACAATGATGCCCGCTACAGCATCTAGAGGTATGCCTATGCCAACTGCAACAGGAGAAAGTGAAAGAGCAATGAGAGCCACATTATTCACGTGAAATCCGGGGATCAGTCCAGTCAGGCTGCCTAGCATGACCCCTATTACGAACGACCCGATGAGCCATGCGAAGTCAACTAGAAGGGGATCCACGTAAAACACCCCTCAGAGAACGTTTAGGCAGAATCTCATCTCATTCTCCACAAAGTTCTCAGTTGTCTCTAGCCTTCCAATCCATTCGATCGGCTCGCCAACAGCCGCTTGTTGACTGGTCTCAGAACCATCGCCCAACAAGCATAGACGCTCCTCTGAACCAGAACGTTCCACCCATTGATCTCCCGAATCATCCATGACTGCGATTCCCATTATGGAGACCCTATTGCCGATTTCCCATTTCCACGAGTTGTATCCGTCGCCCCAGTTAATCTGTGAAGGATACGGGGTTTCGCCAAGGGTCCACGAGCGTGCCTCGAGAATCACGCGCCCTTCACTTTGAGACCATATCACAGTTGCATTGAATCGAATACTCTGGCCTGTTTCGATGTACTCCGCATGTTCCCCCACCAGTTGTATACGAAGTTGAGTGGTTCTATCGAAGTATGTCGCTGCGTCGCCGACATACCCCTTATCGTAGTCGGGAGAGATGGTACTTGTGACCCAACCTTCGAAAGTATAGGCCCCGCCCTCGTATGTGAAGGGATTCGAGGCAACTGACCTCAATGGAAGCACACCTGCGGAATTTTCTATTGGGTTGCGCACCGAGGCATCGTGCCCCCTGTCCAAACAAATGGTCCCTTCATCAGCAGACCACAAAAGACGACCGGTCCATGTGGCGGAAGTGTCGATTGTCCCGTTCTCAATATCTGAAGGGGAAGGGAGCATGCACAGCTTGTCCCCGATATTGGGGCCATTCAGGGTCCAACTTGTCTCTCCTTCACTAGCGATTCCGTCAATTTGAATCAACTTCCCAACTTCATATGTAAGGGACTGCGGGTCTAAGTCCCAGTCAAGCATCACAGTAGGCCCCACATTCAGAACTTCAACGGCACGGGCTTGGACAAGAAGTCGATATCTCAGTGAACGCTGATCGTATTGAATCCACCCCGTAACCTCGACGTGGCTTCCGGATTCAATCCACTCAGTAGGTCTACCTTCAACCTGCATGTACAGTAGGTGATCGGCATTTCCATAGGCCGGATTGTCCATGAGAGACAGCGAATGATACGTCACATCCGGGGCGATCGCCTCGCTAAGATATCCATCCACCCTGACAGATGAATTAACCCATTTTGCAGGATCCATAGCAACCTCAACGAGTTGCAGACTTTCATATTCGATATTCGTGCAGCCGCCTGCCCCATCTCCCTCTTTGCATTGTATCGCTCCATATCCATTGGATGAGAGCCATATTCTGCCACTCCACTCGCTAACTTCGCCCTCAACTGTGACGACCGTTCCCACTGGGGGGACTTGATGGTCCCTATCCACAAACCATCGTACTTCTACAACCGAGTGACCATCTAACTCGCGAACTTGAAGATCTATCCTGTCTGCTTGTTCGCCATAGGGGTCAACTACGAAACTGGTCAAGACGCCCTCCACCTTCACAGTCTCTCGTGGGTACTCGTGAATATCGTCTATGTCTATGAGATCTGGGTCTCTAACCACTGCATAGAAATTCATCGCGGACACTAGTAAAAGAGACGTGAAAAACATCACCCACATCTTTGCCATGCGGCACCTGTGAAGCCGAAGACGCTTGAACCTTGACTACCAATATGCACTATTCATCATCGCGAAGGTCCAAATCTACTTCCCGTTACCGATGAAGCAGGACCCGTAGCTCAGTTGGTTAGAGCGCCCGGCTCATAACCGGGTGGTCATCGGTTCAAATCCGGTCGGGTCCACCAAATTTCCGTTCTGAAGATTCCAGCCTCGCTTTCGTTCATGGGGCCGCATAAAAGACGCATTAAGCGTTCATGTCTGAAGAACCGCTAAATACGGCTTGTCCAGACCTGCTTGCTATGTCAGGGCGAAGGTCAGCAAGAGGGGCCATCATGATCCTCGTTGTGTATGTCCTCAGTACGTGGGCCGGAGCGGCTGCTGTTCAAGCACAGGGGGCCGTTCCAGACATAACCTTGACTTGTACCCAACCTTCGGCCATAGATGTGGAGCCAGGGGCGCCACGTTCGACAATAGTGAATTGTAATTTGGAAAACCCCTCGATACATCAAGTAAAGGTGGAAATCCGTATCCAGGCTGGAAACTTGGCGTATTCTGGACCCGCTAGCGTGACTGTTGGAAATGGGTTATCCGCATCGTTCCAAGTTACACTCAGAGCAGATCTCAGGGCGCCAGAAGGCTCCCAGACCGTAGCAATAACTGCCGAGGTTACACAGGCAAACGGCATCCCCGTCACAAGCTCCCCCTCGACATACACGGTATTGGCAATAATCCGCCAGTTCAGCCGACTTCGCGTTGAAAGCGATGTTGCATTTATCCAACTCAGGCCTAAAGTCGACACTAATCTAGTGTTTGCTGTCCACAACGACGGCAACGCGATGGATAGATTTGCAATCGGAATCGATAATCGTGAGGAACTCAATGACGAGGGCTTCCAACTGAGTATCCCGCTTGTTTCCGTTGAGATAGAGTCCTTGGCCCCTCCTCAGAAGATATACGTTCAGATGAGGACTCCCAAGAACCAAGGTTGGACAGATAAGTACTACAATCTGAATTTCAAGGCAGTCAGCGATTATTCGATTAAGACCGTCGGTGTCCCGGATTATCAGATCCAGACCATGACGATATACATTCGAGGAATCTATCTACCAGGATTTGAGCTAGTCGGCACAATGATGATTTCCGCATTGGCTGCAGCAGCCCTTGCAGGAAGGCGACAGGATCAGGGCGATAGTGAAGTCATCGATGAGGATGGAAATATAGTCCCGCTTGAGGCATCTATTCTCTGAAAGCCCTCAACTGAAGCATCCACGGCGACTGTTTGATAACCGTCTCTTTGACGTCTATGTTCAGCATGACGAGCGGCGGACTTCTACAAAAGGCAGCACAACAGCAGACCGGAGAGTCAAATTTGGCTTCCGAAAGCCTCTCTTCCGGCGAGCGCGGATCCTCTAAAACCGTCCAATCAGAGGGACCTATCAGGACCTTAGGTTTGATTCTAGGGGGAATGGTCCTCCCATTCTTCTTCGTCATGTGGTTCGGAGGGACCGTCGATTTCATCGGTGAAAATTCAGGGTATCTCTCAGCAGCAGTTTTGCTCATCTCTGCTGGAGGAATATGGCTCTTTATCGGAAAGCCTGCGCCCTCTTCGGGTTCTACCATCGCAATCGGGATGTCCTTTCTTCTGCTCCTCTCAAGCAATTTCGCAATCGCCATTCTCTTCACGGGAGAAATGTCACTCGGGGAGATCGACCTCGATGAGGATGACGATATGATTGTGGTTAAGATAAGGCAGAATGGAGGCTCCGGATCATACGAGGCTTCGGTGAGCATAGCGTATGGTGGCGCTAGTGCGTACGCCTCTACGTTGGATTTCTCCATAGACAGGGAAGACGGCCAAGGAGATTATGGGTGGTTGAAGATCCCCGTCTCTGAGTTCTACAGCGGCAATGCGCTCCCGTCGACAGATTACATAATGTCGCTGGAGGTCGATGGTAATTCATGGACCAGGACTCTTGATGCGAATGATCTGACCCGCACTCTAACAGGCGTCGATGTCTCTGCCACCCCTTCATTCACCACCCAGGACTGCGAGGGTGCAAAGGACCAATGTCTGAGGGGCGTTGCATTGGGAGTCTCTGCAGGCCTGTTGGGCGCATCGCAGGAATACATTGCTCCGATGCCGTTAGCCGATTTCGATCTCAAGGTCACAATGACTTACGAGGGATCTGTAGCTATAGACTATCCAAGTGTGAGCGTGGAGCACACAGTTGCTGCCTGGGACTCTTCCGGGGGCGTATACGGGTCAGGAAGCGCATACATTGGAGTGGATGGGGCAACGATGTCACTTGGCGGCAGTACTCAAGCCTCTGACGTATCTTCAACAATCATCCTAAAGGAAGATTGGGAGGATGCAGGGTATGGCTGCTATGAAATTGAGATAGAGGGATCAAACACGTCTCCATGGTCAAACAACATCGTCGACCACACAACCTACTACCTGTACGAGGAGACAAATAGGGACGACTCGGGTCAATACACGTCTGAAAGTTGGGTGGAAGTAAGCTCCTGCTAATTACGAACGCCTCACTAAGAACCAGCCAATTCCGACCACACATACGCCAAGTGCTACGAGTATCGGGAGTATACTTCCAGCAGACTGCTCTTCAACCGATCCGAATGAGATGTAAGGCGTTGTCAATGAGCCTCCGCCCCATGCTTCCTCAGATACGAGTTGGCTTGGAGTCATGATGGAGCATATCAACGCCCAATCTCCCTCTTTCGCAGGAGTCCAAGATATGGGGAACACAGACTCAGATTGCGATTCAACCAGTCCGCCTACGTATATGTCGCCCACACTTTGCCGGTCACCTGTATCCGCATCATCGCATACGAAATAGACAACTGCATCCGCACTGCCGCTGTTTGAAATTGTAACATTGGCATCCCATCCGTCATTGATGTCTGCAGAATTCACATCTGATCCTTTAATGGATGTCATTGAGATGCTCGGGGCGAACCACCCTACAATGCCGGGAGCGCCTTCAGAGGCATCTATGGTCGTAACATTCCAGTCGATCTCCAGACTTCCCCCATAGTCGTTCATGGCGGGGTCAGCATTCCAGGCAGTGCGGTACGATTCAGTTACAAGAATGGCCCTTTCAGACCAAACTGGCGATTCAGAGTATTCTTCTGAATCAACGGCCCACCCTATTTCCACAACGCGTTCGGCACCCATCCCGATGGTCCCCACCCCGTTCTGATCAGATATCTGGGACCCAGAATTTTGTTGATTGTAACCAAGGCCATCTATCCTGTAGACAACGTCCGAAGCTTCGAAAATAACTTGTTGAGTGCCGACTCGCCTCTCCCAGCGATCCGTGAGGCCATCCGTCCAATCCACATCTACGAAGTCAGAAAATGTCGACCCTCCCATCTGCACGTCGTGATCATCAAGGCTACCATTGATCGAAGTGCCATTGATTGAGATGGAAGCTGAGTTTTCTGTTGCAAGTATCGGCCCTGCATCATGAATCGTCCCTCCTATTATCGAGGTATGCCCATTCATTATCCATCTGCCTCTATCGATATCGCTGGATGTTATCACAACCGCTCCATTCGATTCAATCTCGTAACTAGGGTTTCCATACGGGCGCATGTTGCGTGTTTGAAGATCGTATGATGGAATATGAATGAAGTCCCCAACTCCATCGGAGTCCAGATTTATGGTGACTCCAGATATCCCCATGGAAGCAGATGGAATTCCTGTTATGGTCACCCAAGTATCGCTATCCCCCGCGTCAAAATTCAACTCAGCCGCTGTCTCATTGCCATAGGCTGATTGACCATTTTCCGTGATGAACTCCATGCCAAAGAATGACCCCTCATCAACAGCTTCGATAACAGCGGTAAATGATTCAGAGTAGTCTGAAGCTGGTATTAGGAATGCTGACCCGTCTTCCCCTGGCCCATATCCGAATCCGACTATGTTGTAGAGGGGCCCAGATGTGGTTATCATCGATCCATCGATGATCAATGTCCCGCCTTCTTCTACGGCTATACGCGAACCTTCTGCCATCGTAATTACCGAATTTTCGATAGTCAACGACCCTCCATCCGCAATGACGATGTTTCCAGAATGTGTACGGTCAGTATCCCATATTATGTCCGAGTAAATGGTTTCACTCTGCGCCGAAACTTGGAATGAGCAGGTTATCAGCATGGTGAGCACGAGCATAGAGGCAAAGGTGCGCATACCCCTCCGTGTGGCAGGACGGACATCAACCCCTCCCCGTCCGGGGTATGTTCAAGCACGTGTCGGGGAGTCCGAAGGCATGGAAGCCACCATATTCCCTGCAGAGGACCTTAATGGAATAGCCCTGAATGTGGTGTCAGTAATCATCCTCTACGGACCGGCATATCTCGCAAACACAGGCGCTATGCTCTTCGGAAAGTGGATTCCAGATCTTTCCGGATTCCAGAATCATAAGATCGACGCTGGAAAGACATGGTCCGATGGGAACAGGGTGCTCGGAGATGGCAAATCGTGGGAGGGACTATTCGGGGGCGCACTCTTCTCAGCAGGTCTGATGGTACTTGCGCATATTCTCTGGGAAGGACACAATTCCGCATCCGAGCGACCATTTTTGGATCCTTCTAGCTTGATTCCAGTAGACGCTTGGTATCACTTTGACGAGGGATGGGCTTCCGCCTTTCTAATCGGATTCATACTCGGCCTAGCTTGTATGGTCGGGGACAGCGCAGGGTCATTCATCAAGAGGCGAAGAGGCCTCAAACGAGAGGGAGAGATATCTTCACGGGCCCCTCTATTAGACACGCTACCATTTGCACTCGGGATATTGGGCACAACAGCCTTGCTTTTTCATGAGACCATATTCTTTCAATCATCCATCAGGCCTTATGTCGTCGCCCTACTAGTACTGACTCCCGTAATGCACAGAGTGACTAACATCCTCGGATACAAATTAGGCTTGAAGTCAGTGCCATACTGATGCATTTAGGTCATATGCCGTACATCACACGGAGTGTTATGCGAGAGGGCACCGTACTGATCGTGGGTGGCGGCGGAAGAGAGCATGCCCTCGCAATCGGATTGGCCAATTCAAAATCTGTCAGCGAAATACACGTGGCCCCAGGAAATGCAGGAACTTCCGTAATTGGCACGAATCACCCCGTCTCGGCAAGTGATATTCAGGGAATAACA
>DAVB01000035.1 GCA_002505455.1 Euryarchaeota archaeon UBA52
GACACCGACGGCGACGGCATCGGCGACAACGCGGACACCGACGACGACGGCGACGGAGTTGCTGACGATAATGCGGATCTCCTCGAGCGACTAGAGGGTCAGGAAGGATTCATCCTCATGCTGGCTGCTGGCCTGCTGATAACCGCACTGATCGCCATACTGGCAATTGTGACGCTCATCAGGGTCCTGCAGAGGCTCGACCAAGACGGCGACGGCGACTTCGATATGGACGATGTCAAGATCCTCGGACGCAGGCTGTTGGGGAAGGACCAGATTGACGAGTCCATGCGCAAGAAGTGATGATTCTGACTCGTAGCCCTCCTGGGCGTCAGATGAGAAGCGAGCCAAACAAGATGGCCGTCAGGCTGAACAGATTCTTCAAGACCCATTGTCAGATTGGCCTTTACGCATCTCCATGTGCTTGACCTGGTCGCGTATCCATGAATCCGGGTTACCGCTGTCGTACCATGAGTGGTCCGAGAGGTCGACTGCCCGGAGTCCATGGGTTTCGGACAAGCCCAGCATGAATGCAATCGATTGTAACTCGCCGTGCTCCTCGACGCTGAAACCCTCCAAAATGGAAGAACTGTCTTTGGGGAATAGATACCGCCCACAAAGAGCCAGGTCACCCCTATAATCGTCCTTACCGGGCTTCTCAACTATGGATACGACGCTGCCATCGGTAACTTGCGCTATCCCGTAAAGTGACGCCATACTTCTCCCCACAGAGACAACTCCCACGCACGGGGTCCTATTCGCCATGTAGTCCTCTACCATTCTCAACGATGCGGTATTAGCTGCCATGTGGTCTCGCCCCTCCACGCTGTTCGAGAGCAGTACGTTGTCACCCAAGAGGACGAGGAAGTCGCCACTGATATGCCCCAAAGCGACAGAGATTGCATCTGCAACCCCTCCCGGCGACTCTTGGACATGGACTGAGAGGTCTAACCCATCAGGAACAAGCCGTAATTCTGAACGGTCGAGATCCTTTCTCACACTTTGATCGTAAGGTTCGTTTCCATGGCTCATTATAGCATCAAAAATAGCCTTTTTACGCGGGGAAAGCACAAGATGCACTTTAGTGATGCCTGCAATGATGCACTCCTCGAAAAGATGCTTGATGATGGGCACATCGAATAGAGGGAGGAATTCCTTTGGGGAGAATAAGGTGGCAGGCAGCATACGGGTGCCTCTGCCGCCGGCCAAGATGACGGCTTCATTCACATGACCCATGGCTCCGGGCAGGAGTATACCTATTCAATCAACTCGTAAGTCGAAGGTGACCATCAAGAGCCCTCTGAACATGGAAAGGCCGTGGCCAGCGTCACCGTGATTATGCCTGTCAAGGATGAAGAGGAGGGTCTTCGACTCCTTGTGGACGAATTCAAGGCGTCTCCCCTGGCACAGCGAAAAGACCTTTCATTCATCATAGTCGTCGACGGACGTTCATCGGATATGTCGAGAGAAGTCTCCGAGATTATCGCAGATTCTGTAATCGATCAAAATGAAAGACACGGTAAGGGGGACGCCATAAAGGCCGCAATATCGGAGTGGTCGGAGAATCCCACGGAGCTTCTTGTTATGATGGATGCCGACGGTTCGTACCAGTGGCCAGATGTTGAAAATGTGATCGAGGCTTTGGAATCAGGCGCAGAGGCAGTCACAGGCGTGCGTCTAAGGGGCGTATTCACCAAAGTAGAGGGTATGAGCCTCCTACATCATATGGGCAATCATGCGTTGGCAGTTTCTGCGAGCTTAAGGAACAGAAGAAAGATACACGATCTATGTTCTGGGCTATGGGGATTCACTAAAGAAGCCATAACAAAAATAGCTCCTACTGCACAGGGATTCGATTTGGAAGCAGAATTGCATGGCAGAGTCAGGTCAGAGGGAATCCCCCTCGTCCAAATTCCCATCGACTGGAGATGCAGAGTCGGCGGCACGAGCAAACTCCGCTCTTTCGTAGATGGTTTCAGGATATTCATCAGAGTGATCAGGACGTAGAATCGGACTTCAGCATCGGTTCAAGAACGTCGATCATGGCAGCCATAACCCGTTCAGACTCGTCTCGAGTGCCACCAGCGGTTCGTAATGTAACTCTGGTTTTCGATTCAGTACCCGAGTTCCGGATGGCGAAAGACCACTCCACTTCGTTACTGTGTCTTAGCAGTAGAAGACCGCTCTCACCTTCCACATCCACTCTTCTGATACCTTCTGCATTCGTATTCAAACTCCGGACAATCGCATCGAGAACCAACTTCCCGGACTCGCCATCAGGGTCCCAGAGTGCTCTATCCGACGGATATATCGAATATGTCAAATTCAGTGACGTGGAAGATGAAGCTATTTCAGACCAATTTTGGCCATGTGAGTCAATGAACCTGAGGAACTCCAGCATCGTCTTGACCCCATCGCCCCAGAGCCCCGTTTTCGATCCTATCTCATGTTTCAGTATGACGTGGCCGGAAGGCTCAGCGCCGACGATATTGTCCGCCACCAAGTCATTCATCAGAGCATGCTGCAGCCATCTGTCGCCGACGCCCGTTTCAGTCACACGACCGTTACCGAGGCTCCTGAGGCTTTCTGAAACGTCTAGTGCAGATTCGATGGTCAATGCTGCTGAGAAATACTTCTCATCCGCGCAACTCTGTGAAAAAAGCCGCATGAAGCCATCCCCCCCAATTACGAGGGCGCCATCGCCATTCGAGGATATCAGGAAGCACCTGTCTCCGTCGCCATCGAAGCAGAATCCGAGCACACTCCCTCTTGGCGAGGGCCTCAACATGCGTAGGAGGGAATGATCGGATTCCCTGCATTCGTCCCACTCTATGACGTCCCCCTCGGATAGAGAGCCCGCTCCACAATTCAGGTTGATGGCAGCATCCCTGTCACTCGTCTCTCTGCATGGGAAACCAGCCTCAGAAATCATGTCAGCAAGCCAGGCGGATATCCACCCGCCTGACCCGTCCACCAGAAAACCCTCGTCAGGAATCATCCCCCTCCTTCCAAAATCGATTAACATGCCTCTGATCCGTTGGATGTATGGTTTGTTGGATATGTGCTCAATCTCCGACTCAGCACCTCTGTCTCTAGTTCCACTAAATAGGCCATTTTCAATTGCAGACTCCTCCTCGACAGTGGGTTTCCTCCCGTTTTCGAATAGAATCTTCACGCCCGTGTCCTCCGAAGGATTGTGGCTTGCCGTAATCATGACGCCCAGCTTAGCCTCTTGAGCGAGCATTGCATATTGAAGAGCCGGAGTAGTCGTCTCCTCCAATACCATGATTTTCCTACCAGTCTTGCTGAGAGAATCAATTGCGGATTCAGCCAGCTCGAGATTGCTGGGCCGTCTATCCCATCCGATTACGACTGCCCCGGCATCTGCTAATTTCGATGCAGAGAACACAATCTCGCTGCATAGTTCCTTGGTGAACAGCCTCCCTGAATCGAATGAGTGGAGAGGATCATCGACAGAATCAACGTATCCGATGCCGCGTACACCGTCTGTTCCGAAGATTCCCATCGAAGATCAACTCGCCGGGCTCCAATAGCCCGTAACGGTAGAATTCGGGGGTACGGCGCTTGAGGGGGGTATGACCGCTCCGGGATTCGTCACCACGTTGCAACCTAACTCGCTTGAGTCTCCTATCATGGCCCCTACCTTGCGCATACCTGTATCTATTGTCGAGCCATCGGAGAACCGTACGGGCACGTTGCCCCTGTCCAGCCTGACGTTGGAAATTTTGGCACCAGCCCCCAAATTCGAATTGGAACCTAGAATAGAATCTCCGACGTAGTTGAAGTGAGGGGCCTTCGAGCCAGGCATCATGAGAGTGTTCTTGATTTCAGAAGAGTGCCCGACCACGCATCCGCTGCATACATATGAGCCGGGACGAAGATACGCCCCGTGCCTAATCTCGGCGCCCGCCTCCACGTATGCTGGCCCCTCTATTCTGACATAAGGCCCGATATACGCCTCATCATGCACGAAAACCGGCCCTTTGGAATCGTCGATATCCAAATCTTCTCTGTTCGAACTACCTGCCTCTCTCGCGAGATCAGCGATACGGTGCATGAGCCCAGATTCCGATTCAGGATCCATAAGCATCCACGGCCGCTCCTCGTCAGAAAGCCACCCCCACACAGGGTGCTCCGTGATCGCCACGAACAAATCCATGCCCTCCGTCACCGCGCATTCGTCTTTGATTCTTCTCCGCTCACGAAGCGCACCTATAGGTGGAATGTCTAAATCAGAAATGATGCGGGCAAGGGGGTAATGTGCGGAATATTCGGCACAATAGGCGACGACGCGGCCATGCGTACGTTGGAGGGCCTCAGGAGGCTGGAATACAGGGGCTACGACTCCGCAGGGCTGGCTGCGCTTTTCGATACATCTGACAAGGAAGCTAGGGTGGAGACGGAGCGCGCTGTGGGTTACGTTTCTGATTTGGCGAGTAAGGTCAATGGCAGGTTCAAGAACAGCGTGATTGCGATAGGACACACCCGATGGGCGACCCACGGGGGCGTTACTGAGGTCAATGCGCACCCCCACTCTAGTGAAGACGGCCTGATGAGCGTTGTACACAACGGAATAATTGAGAATACTAGCGAATTGCTCTCCGAGATTGGCGAGTCCGGCTATTCCATGGCCTCAGAGACAGACACTGAATTAATCGTCCATCTTTTGCACCAGGCACTCGGGGATCAAAGGACCCCTGAAGCAGCATTGGGAGCATTCCAGAGTGTGATCGGGCGCTTGGAGGGCGCATGGGCCATCGCAGTCATCGTCTCGGGGATGGACGGGATACTGGTTGCGAAGAATGGGGCGCCACTGGTTATCGGCCGATGCGAAAACTGCGTCTCCATCTCCTCTGACCCGATGCCCCTGTACGGCTCATGCTCTGAGGTAGCCTACCTCGATGACGGTGATATTGCATACGTATCCCAGCAGAAGATCGATGTAATTTCAGAGTCAGCCGAACTAACCTTCGCGCCCCACCAGGGGGACTACTCCCCCGAGGATCCCGGCGTATTCGCACACATGATGCTCAAAGAGATACACGATCAGCCCACAGCGTTTCAGAACGCAATAGCAGGGCGCGTTTCAGCTGATGGTGCGAATGCAATGCTCTCAGGGTTCCAACTCGGCTCTGAAGAACTCAGGAAATTAGACAGAATAAACCTGGTTGCCTGTGGTACAGCATTTTTCGCAGCGAAACTCGGAGTACGATATATCAGGAGACTGAGCAACGTCCCTGTCGAGGCATATCTATCAAGCGAGTTTCCCGTAGAATCCGTTGGCGGAAAGAATACGCTAACCATAGCAGTCACCCAGTCAGGGGAGACCAAGGACACGCTCGATGCACTAACAAGAGCCAAGGTGGCCGGGGGCCATATATCCTCGATATGCAATGTAATCGATTCCACAATCGCACGTTTCGCAGGGAATGGCGCCTATCTCTATGCTGGCCCGGAGTACTCGGTTGCGTCTACGAAAGCATTCACCAACATGTCTGCAGTGCTCATGCTACTTGCTTTGACACTGTCTGAAACCGACAACAGAGAACGAGCACGAGTGATCAGGGGCCTGAGGGAGATGCCACAGAGGATGTCGAGCTACCTCCACTCGGAGATCGATTTCGAGTCAATTGTCGATCTGCTCGTCGATTCCAAAACTGCCCTATTCATCGGCAGGGGCCCGAATTCTCATATTGCTAGCGAGGCAGCTCTCAAGATGATGGAGATCACATATCTTCCTTGCATAGCATATCCCGGGGGCGAACTTAAGCACGGGCCCATTGCATTGATCGAGGAAGGCACCCCAGTCATCGCAATAGCCCCCGACGACTCACACTACCCCAAGATGGAGGCAAATATCAGGGAGTGCGCATCGAGAGGCGCGAACGTGATATTGCTAACTAACAAAGAGACACCAGTCGAAGATTACTGTGCCAAAGTAATCCGAACGCCCTTCACGGATCCGTTCCTGTCCCCATTCATGTCCATTATGCCCCTGCATCTTCTAGCATACCATTTGGCCGTGCGATTAGAGAGAAATGTAGACCGTCCGAGAAATCTGGCGAAATCCGTCACAGTAGTATGACATGGATGGCGAGAAATGTCGGATAAGGTAGAATTCCTTCTTCGAAAGGCAAATGAAGAGGAAGACCACCAAGAAGTGGTCCGAATAGCATCTGAGAACAGGGCCAATTTGAACATGAACTCTATGAATCTCTCAATCAGATCAGCCTATTCACTAGGGGATTTTGAAACCGCTCTGGACTTATCCATCGAGGCATCAGAATCATACTCGGATGAGCCGATGTTCGCCCTCTTCAAAGCTAGGTCACTCAATCAAATGGGGGAGAAGGACAGCGCCCTCGAGGTATACGGGCAATTGGTAACATCCCATCCCGATGTCCAAGAGCCATACATAATGCTCGCAAGAGCGAGATATTCGGAAGGCGATTACGGGGGCGTGATAGACAAGCTAGACGAGTGGCCGGGAGTATTGGATGAACAAATCCCTATGCTCATTCTGAAAGCAAGGTCATTCCAAGCCCTCGCATCCGATGACGAGGCGTATGGTGAATGGACGAAAATCTCGACTCTGGACTCAGAAAATGTGGAAGCACAATATAGAATGGGGCAGATTGATTACAACAAGAGAAACTATGAGAGTGCGAAAGAGAAGTTGGAGAAGACACTACAAATCGATCCGGAATATAGAGCCGCGCGGCGTCTTATCGGATTGTGCTACGATGCTCTAGGGGAAACCGGCATCGCCTCTGAATGGCTCCTCAAGGAAGCGATTTCAGAACCATTATTGTACTCTAATTGGTTAAAGGTCATCGACGTTCTCCTCAAGGAGGGCAAAGAGGGGGTATGCCGCGAACTAATCGAGAGAATACCGGAACATGTAGGGAAGAATCACAAATCGGTTTGGTTTCCATTCCTACTTTCAAAGAGCATCGGATGGACAGAGCGTTCCGATGAACTATGGCACTCAGTTCTGGAAAAGGTATCCATTAATGTTGAAACATTGGAAGAGGTAGTCGGAGACCTCCTTGATATAGGCGAAGTACGACTAGCACTCGATGCGATTGATACTGCTGAAGAACATGACATAGATACATCCACAGTGTTATCCTCCGTCCAAGATATTTGCAAGACTACAGGATACGGTCTTGAGGACATACGGGCAGAGGAGAATCTTCTGGCCACGGAGATGGCATTAGGCGCAATTGTCAGGAAATGCTCCGGTTTCAGGATAAAGAAACCCTCGAAATGGCCCATATCCGTTCTTCATATCAGCTCAAGTATGGGCCAAGGAGGCGCTGAGAGGCAGCTACTGACTCTCGCCAAGGCTCAAGCCCAAGATCCTCGGTTTTCCAAAGTGATGCTGCTCACCTACGCTAACCAGGATATCGAGACTACGTATTTGAGGGAGGCAGAAGCCGCTGGAGTCGAACTCCATTTTTACTCAGACCCGCTGAACCATGGAAGGGAATTCCCCGAATCCAAAGTAAGAATCCCGGATTCACTGACCAAATTATTGCCTTCCAGATTTGTAAGAGATTTGAATCCAATGACTCGTGCGATAGACCTCTTGAGCCCGGGAGTCGTACATATCTGGCAGGATGAGACCAACATCATAGGGGGGATCTCATGTCTGTGGAATCGGATACCCGCTGCAGTCATGTCCTGCAGATCTATGAGGCCAGATGGAAAGACCATGCTGCATATCCGGAATCGGCCGTATCTGCTCAGAGCATACAAGGCCCTCCTCAAAGACTCGAGATTCAATCTGATCATAAACTCTGAAGCGGGCGCTAGAAGCTATTCCGATTGGATCGGAATAGACGAAAAAAGAGTATCCGTGATTCGTAATGGATATGATTTCGAGTCGTTCAAGCCCAGTGATTCGGGGGCCGTTTCAACATATCTGGAAGAATACGACGTCCCGGAAGACGCTCTTATTGTGGGTAGCGTGTTCAGATTCGTGCCTGAAAAGCGTGTAGATCTTTGGATCAAGGTCGCCCGCGAAGTCATATCCGGATCTGAAGACGTCTACTTCGTCGCCGTGGGGCACGGGTCGGGATTGGAGGAAGCAAAATCTCTCGTGAAGAGATATGGATTAGAGAAAAGAATCCTTTTCCCAGGAAGAACGAAGGACGTGCCTTCGTGGTTGGCGGTGTTCGATGCATTCCTTCTCACATCACGAATAGAGGGGCTGCCCAATGTACTAATCGAAGCACAGTCTGCAGGAGTTCCAGTGATCTCCACTGTCGCAGGGGGCTCCCCTGAGACATTCATGGATGGAATTACTGGCTATCTATCCACCTCAGACGACCCCGATGATCTTGCGAATGCAGTATCATTGATCCTCCAAGACAGCAAATGGAGGCGCCATGCAGCCGGCGAATCGTCAGACTTCGTCCGAGAAAACTTCGATGTGGACACAATGTCGGATAATTATGCCGAGGCCTATTTGCAACTCGTGGACGACGCCCATAAGCGATGGATGGAAAGCCGCACGATAATGGACAGGCTTTTGATGAGGAGTTGAGGAAAATGGCCGTGAACAGGACTCTTGTGACTGGTGGAGCCGGGTTCATCGGCTCACACATATGCGATTACCTGCTTGAAATGGGCGATCAGGTAGTTTGCATCGATGACCTATCAACAGGTTCTGCGCAAAATATCGCCCACCTCTTGGATAATCCGAAGTTCAGATTTGTGGATATCGACATAAATGACTCAAGCAGATTGTTGGAGGAGATGGATGGAGTCAGCAGGGTCAGCCATCAGGCTGCTATAGGGTCCGTACCAAGATCCGTGAAAGATCCATCCACCACAATGAGGGCGAATGTTATGGGGACCTTGTCCCTGCTCGATTGCTGTAAAAAAGCGGATGTTAGGAAGGTAGTATTCGCAAGCAGCTCATCCGTATACGGCGATAACCGGGATTTGCCGAAAGTCGAGACGAAGACCGGAAAAGCACTGTCGCCCTATGCCCTATCAAAGTCAATCGGGGAAAACATGATGAGGCTTTATTCTGAAATCCACGGGTTTGACACCATTTGCCTCCGCTACTTCAACGTCTTCGGCCCAAGACAGTCCCCCGATGGGCCATATGCTGCAGTGATCCCTCTGTTCATCCAGAACGCGATTTCCGGAAAGAAGTCGAAAATTTTTGGAGACGGCCTCCAATCTCGTGATTTTTCATATGTCTCGAATGTCGTCGATGCAAATGTAAAGGCACTTTCTCTAGAGGAAAAAACAGGTCAAAACCTAGTAATGAATATCGCATGCGGCGGAAAGATAACTGTAAGCGAATTACACGAATCGATATCCAAGATAATCCATGAAAAGGACCCTGCAAACAAGATCATACAGCCAGAAATGCTCCCTCCAAGAGAGGGCGACATACTTCACTCATTGGCGAATATAGAGCAAGCAACAGCCAGTTTAGGCTATACTCCATCTGTCTCCGTTGAAGAAGGGCTTGAAAAGACCGTCTCGTACCATCTCAAGAATCTAGGGGGCCTCTGAGTGAAGACAGAGGTGTTCTACGAAGAAGATCGAATGAGAATCGCCCTCATCCCTGAGGACGACGACAACCTTGTCCCATCTGAAAAATACAGGATGTTTCAGAGAGAATTCAGCGTCTCTCTACCCGAGGGCGTCAAAGACATTCACCCCGATCTGGTTGCCTTGGCGACCATGCTGGTCGTCAATCCATTCGTGGGGAATCGACTAGTCCCTCCGCTCAAGGTATCCAGCCGCTTTCAAATCGCAGCGAATTCAGTTCTCAGTAGATACAAGATATCTGACTATGTGGACCCCCTTCTATCTCCAAGGGAGCAGCCCTCGACATCGATACCGATGCTCGCTTTCAGCGGCGGCGTAGACTCTACTGCGGCCCTGAGCGTAATGCCCAAGAACACGGTTTCAGTCTTCATGGACCGTCCCCTAAAAGGAAAGTCGCTCTACAATCCACAGGCCGCGCATCTCGCAGTGGAATCCCTCAAAGAGATAGGCTACGTATCTGAATCCGTTCAATGCGACTTGGAATACGTCCGCCACCCAGTAGGTTTCCCCACGGACCTTTCCAATGGGGTTCCTGCTTTACTGCTCGCCGATTATTTCAACGCATCCTCGATTGCCTTCGGAACAGTACTTGAATCCGCATACGGCATTGGCCATGAAAGATACAGAGATTACCCCATAGGGGCCCATTACACGTTCTACTCGACACTCTTCAATGCAGTAGGGCTGCACCTTTCCCTGCCCATGGCTGGCGTGAGCGAGGTTGGGACTGCGATGATAGTCGAAAAATCTCCAATCGGATTTGTGGCGCAGAGCTGTATAAGAGGGACAATGAACAACCCCTGTCTGAAATGCTGGAAGTGCTTCAGGAAAGCAACCTTGGGCCGCGCGCTTGATCTGGATAGCGGATCGTCGGCAACGATTAGCAGCCTCCTTTCAAGAGAAGTAAAGTCGAAACTTCTGGCCTATCCGATAAGTCACGAGAACGTAGTGGCATTCTCCATGCGAAGGTACCCGCGCGAAGAAATCGACGCCGATGACTCGAGGATACTAGACGGCCTCCTTGAAAGAGTCAAAGGCATATCGGATTTAGCCTTCTTGACTAGGTGGTATAAGCCATCTCAGATACTCGTGCACTCATCTTGGAGGGAAGATTTCACACACAAAATACTAGAATTCCTTGAAGTCATGCCCCCTAAAGAAACATCTGAGATAGAATCGTGGTCCATGGCTTCTTACTTAGCTGATCCTTCAACAGTTTCCGCGCATGATCAACTTGAAGAGTTATTCGATGAGCCCTAGCCCATGATGAGATCAGCGACTGACTGGGCACCGTTCCTCACTTCCATTTTTTCGAAAGATGAACGCATGTCGTTACGGACCTGCTGATCCATAATCCTGTCAACCGCCGCAGTAATCGATTTCTTGGTACGGTCCTTCAGCACGATCATGCAACCAAGATCGCCTGCTGCTTGAACACGCGCCGACTGATCGTCACGCTTAGTTTTCAGATTCGGGAACATAATTGTTGGAATGCTGAATTGAACAGCCTCGTGATACGAGTTGTAACCGCCTGCAAGTATGGCAAAATCGACATCTGCGAAGTACCTGGAATTGGGAAAGTCTCTCAGCGTCCTGATGCGAGGGTGATCGAAAACCCGTCTTTCCCCAATAACCGATTCACCATACACGACATAAGCCGAAGGATGACTCGCAATCGCGTCCAATGAGTTGCTGAGCTCGTCCGATATCTCATTGATCTTGCCAGCCCCTAGCTGAACATAGGCAAGAACCGCCTCCTCTGGAATACCAAGCCTCTTTCGTAAACTACCTCTGGGGTATATGTTGTGCTGATCTGAAAGTAAAATCGGATCACATCGGACTAATTTAGTCAAAGAATCAACTTCATTCATGGCTTCTACATGAACCGAATCTCCCGGCCTGACAACAAAGTCGAATACCGACATTCTGCCTTCTGGCAAGGGTTTTGCAGACCTATTTTCCCCGGCCCTTCTCAACCAGTATCTCGATACACCATCTAGTTGCTTTAGGACCTCAGTCATCCCTTTGTACGGATACGCCCCGTCAAACAAGAACGCCTTCGGTCGGTGCTGTTCCAGAACTGATAGAAACAAATCAGAGAACATTGAATTCCATTCAGCAGGAGACATGTCTGCGTATCGGTATCTGCCAGGCAGGTGATACGCTAGAGCGCCTATGTCTGAAAGATAGTGCAATGTGGGCATAGTCGTCAAGAACACCAACTCAACATCGGGATCTTCACGTCTAATCCTCTCAGCTATAGCGTAGCACCTTGCAAAATGGCCGAATCCAACGCCATTTGTTGGAAAGAAGAGTATGCTATTGGCCGGCTTGTATTTGATGGTGGGTTGTAGGGATTCAGAAGTATCAAACTCCCTGCTCGGGGCTCTTTCTGATCGTAGCCTCAGTCCCTCTCTGAGAATTCTGAACGGAAGTGAAGGAATCCTCGACGGTTTTCTGTAGGCATCCACAAGTATTGATCCAAGTACATATTCCGCAGACTCCTTCAGGATGGCTGATGAATTGGTAGAATTCTCCTGTGGCGTAGATTCCGTCTCAACATCCTCTGTATCCAAATCAGGTCCTAGCGAAGCAACTTCTGCATCAACCTCTTCAATTGAATCAACTTCTACGGGACTCCTTTTTGCATGTCGTCGAGCAACGGCTTCCTTCGACCACTGGCTTAGATGGATGGTTATCTCTTCAGGTACCTCTGCGATTGCCATCATGTCCAGGACTATGTCGCGCCTCTCAGCCTGTTTGTAACCCCTTAGAGATTTGGAGATCGAGGGAATGGGGTCATATTGTTGCAGAGGATCGATCATTTGAGCAGTTTCAAAGGCATCAACCAACCTGTCTAGGGAAATTTGACACCTACATTTGTTCACGAAATGATCCCTGAGACGTAATCCGTGACTCTCTGCGGTATCATAGATGTCAAGAGCATCCTTATGTTTCTCCATCCGTATTTTGGATCTAGCAGAAATATCCAGCCCCTTCGAATCCCCAAAGATCCAAGCCATTCTCCCATTGAATGAAGCGGAACGCCAATTTTTCGAATTGTACTTCTTGCTTGACCGCCTCCTGAAGTAACGTCCAAGACGGCCCATTGCCCATTCCAGTTCGAGAGAGTATTTGAGAATGAGGCAATGAGGGATGGTTGGGATATGGCACGGATAATGTGGGTAACTGGTCGAAGATTGACGTCCGATTTGGCGTCAAGCACAGAAATAGGCCTATTTGATGCCCTCAAATCTAGGGGCCACGATATTGAAATCCATTATCCGGGAGATTCTGATAAAATACCGTTCGAAAGTGATGGGGTTCAACCCTCGCTGCGCAACTCTGGCCTGAGGGGATTCAAATCTCGGCTTGCCAGTAAATCTGCGATCAAGATCATCGCGGATGCCTCGAAAAGCGACGCTCCAGACCTATTCGTAGACTGGAGACTTGTGCCGTGGATGGGCGCAGAGCTATCCAATTACCCTGCTAACTGGTTCATAATTGATCGAGGACCACCCGCAGACGACGGCATATTGGGAAGATTACAATGGAGGTACTGGATGAAATCTTGGAGAATGGCGGGAGACAGCGCTTCAGGGGGAATGGTGGTTTCCGATGAGCATGAAAAAATTGTGAGGCCGTATTCGGGACAAAAGATACCAATCTGTTCATTGAGCGGAGGAGTCAGGAAATCGAAAATCTCATCTCAAAGAAGAATCAAACCCAATGAAATCCTGAATTTGGTATATATCGGAAGAATTGACAAGAATAGGGGCGTTAAGGACCTGATTAGCATACTAGATTGGGCAGAAAAAAGAAACATTGTCCTGAACATGCATATCGCAGGGGAAGGGGATGAGTCGGAGTCTCTCCGAAGCGACTACAGGATAACCCATCATGGTTTTATCGACAGTGAAGACGTCCATCTCCTCCTCTCAGAATGCGACATAGGACTTCTACCGATGCCACCTGGTCCGGTGTGGAGCACTTCCAGCCCTCTCAAATTGGCAGAATACGCAGCGGCAGGCCTCGCGGTCGTAGGCGTCAATCACCCTGGACACTTGCTTCCTGAATCTCGGGAATGGATGGATCTCGGCCCTGTTCATGATTGGTGGAGTAAGGGGATTAGCAGATTCAGCGAACTCTCGCCTGAAGAATGGAATGGTGTGCATAATTCAGCTACATCTGCTGCCAGGGAACTCACATTTGAGAGACTAGCAGAGAGGTTAGAGGAGTTCATGGAGTCAGTCTGATGACTCTCTCATCGGCCTCCAAATAGAAAGGTCCCTACCTGTGATCATCTTCAAAATGGCTGAATACACAGATAGAGCCCCATTTGCGACAATCAGGAAGAGAGAACCGCTAACAATCACGAGAGATTTTGAATTCAGGCCTTGAAAATGAGTCCCATCAAATAGTCCACTAACAACACCAGCGGTTGTAACAAATGCAAGTAGCAAAGCCATTGGCATAATGGTGTACATGTGGAGATTAAAACCAGCCACAAGACGAATTAAAATCGAATTATTGGAATTCATCATTTCTTTCATCAGATGTCTTACTAGCCCCTGCGCCCTTCTCACTTTTCTCTCTCTCGAATTCACAACTTCTTCCATGTCTTTGAATGTGCATTCTTTGACAAATACCGATTTCCCCCCATTTCGTTGAGAAGATACAGCAAGTTGGGAATCATCGGCATTCCTCCTGACGTCTATCGAATCCGAATTCAAATGATTCATCTTGAAGCCACACAGGCTCCCCTCAAACACCACCGAGGCACCGATGTTGCTCTCAGACACCCTCATCCAATTAGATATCCTTCTGTAGATTGACATATCGCCGCCATCAATGCCGCAGGCTCCCGTTACGTCGGCTCTACTCAATGTCCTGAGAAGATCCCGGAACGCATTCTCGTCCACAATCGAATCAGCATCGGTCAAAATCATGACCTCGGAGCTCACTTCCTCAATGGCCCTTCTTACAGAATTGGATTTACCAATCTCGCAATTTTCGATAACTTTCCAATTATCAGTGAGCCCCTCTTCCTCGATGAATTGAGTCGCTATTTCGGCTGTTTTGTCTTCGGAGCAATCGTATATCACGACTGAAAAAGAATCTAAAGATGCAGATATTTTTTTGACGTTTTCCAGTTTGCCACGAATCAAAATTTCTTCATCTCTCGTAGGTATTACAACAGTGATACTCCCGATCTCCGAGAAAACAAATTCCCTTTTCCTATAGCCCGATACTGTTCCAAATAAAATTAGGATAAAATGCAACGCAGTCGGCAAAAATGCGGCCAGTATGATTACTGCTGCAACCCCAAATGACATGACCCTGCCTCCTCCGGAACTAGTTGGAGGGCGGGGGTTGACGGCCAAAACAGTATGCCACATAGGCCCCATTCACGATGATGGAGGGATGGCAGCAGTCATCGATTCGATCTGTTCAATGGACATCGAAGGATGGACCTCGCTTCGTCTGAACTCATACAACAGGAACCCGTTCTGGTCAAGATTCTCATTAGTGCCTACAGTGCTGAACAAACTTACCGCGTCACTAAAAAAACAGAACCTGGATGCCGTACATATCCACGTGACTCACGGCATGAGTTGGTTCAGGAAGCATTTTTTCATCAGGTGGTGCATCAAAAAGAATGTACCTTTGATACTCCACATACACTCGGGAAGACCCCAAGAAGTCATCAGGAAAGCCATGAGACTTCTAGACAAAACTAAGGGTTCCAATCTGGTTAAAGTCGTCGTACTTGAGAATAGGTGGCTAGATTATTTCCCGCCAGATTATCGGGACCGAGTCTCCATCATTCATAATGCCCCAAGACCTCTTTTTACTTCCAATTCAGTATTGAATGAGGATCTAACCTTCGGGGTTTTCTGCCGGCCAGTGAAACACAAAAGACACGATATAGCCCTCAAAGCATTGAAGGCACTCAGGGAGAAGGACATCCAAGTCAAAATGATAGTCACAGGAAAGCCATTCGATGATCCCCCTGGGTGGGTTGAACAGCATGGTTGGGTTTCAACTGACGATTTACGCATAATCATGGAGAAATGCAGATTCCTTCTACAAACTAGTCAGAGCGAGGGATCTTCAATGTCTGTAATTGAAGCTATGTCGATGGGATTGCTACCGATTGTATCCGAAGCATCTAGCGAGACTGTCGGGGATCACGGAGTGGTCGTTAAGGGGGAAGATCCCCTAGAATGGGCATCCGTCATCGAGAGTGAAATAATTAGAATTCAAGACAACAAGAACGGTGCTAAAGAACTGAGAAACCCCTACAATAGGGCTGAAATAGCCGCGGCTTGGCAAACGATTTACGATAGCCTCGTACATCAGGGCTAAATGAATCAATCACTCGGAAAATTATGAGGGGAACCAAGGATGTGCGGAATTCTTGCGACTACCAGGGGCATTGAAGACCTCCCCAATGTGATTGAATTCCTACGATTCAGGGGTCCTGACCAAACAAATCTCGTTAATGTCAACGGCATAAACTTCGTCCACACCCTGCTATCAATGACCGGGCCCCCAACAATTCAACCATTTCTGAGTGAAGACAAGAAGGTGGTTGCTTTCTTCAATGGCGAGATATACAACTTCAAAGAGTTTGGCGACTATCAATCCGATGGAGAGTGCTTGGTACCACTCTATCTCGAGCATGGCATCGATTTCGTCCGAAAGTTAGACGGAGAATTCGCCTTAGCAGTAGCAGATTTCAACAACGACACTCTGATTTTCAGTACCGATGTCTTCTCAATGAAGCCACTATGGTTCGCCAAAGAGGGTAGCGAATGGGCACTCTCGTCTTACAAATCGTGCATCGAGAGAGTAGGATTCGATGATCCCACTCAGGTAGAAGCAAATTC
>DAVB01000048.1:0-10328 GCA_002505455.1 Euryarchaeota archaeon UBA52
GCTGCACTAACCCCCCGAGCATTCTTGACAATTTTTACATGACAATTTATTACATCCTGGCCTAAGGTGGGCCTCTGTCCAATAGGCTTCTCGATTCATCACATTCGAAGATGAGGTGTGCACGGCCACAGCGGAGGGGCAATACCCGGTCCCATCCCGAACCCGGAAGTCAAGCCCTCCTGCGTCGATTCCTGTACTGTGGTGCGAGAGCCCACGGGAACGTTCGTCGCTGTGCCACCCATCTTCACCCCCGCATCCTTTTTCCATTCCCGACGGTAGCAAGAGTCAGAGGCGACACGATATGGCTACGGTGACTGGTGATGTTCTCGGCCATTCGCAGGTCGGAGTTCACGTATCCATAATTGGGGACGTACTGTTCCACCCGATATCTATCGATAAAGAATGCGAGGAACTGCTCAGGACGACCTTCGATCTCGAGATGACCCCATTTTCGATAGGGGGGTCGACCCTGCTTGGGAGCCTGCTTCGCGGCAATAAGAACGGAATTGCAGTTGCCGATATAGCCACAGAGCAGGATCTGGATAGGCTGACATCATTCGGAGAAGTAGTGATAATGGAATCAGGCGTGAATGCTGCAGGCAATCTGATCGCATGTAACAATCACGGGGCAGTGGTGGGCATGACTATCCCTGGCCCTGGCTGCGATTTGATCTCCGAGATACTCGGGGTACCCTCTACACGAGTTCGAATATCCGGACAAGATACCGTGGGCTCGGCGTTAGTCGCCAACGATAAGGGCGTTCTCGCACATCCGGATATCACTGAGTCGGAGGCATCTGTGGTGTCAGAGGCTCTGGGAGTTCCTCTGATGGTGGGAACAGTCTGCTTCGGATCGCCATACGTCGGCGCAGGATGCATAGCTTCGAATGACTCCGTGCTCGCAGGAACGGGTACAACCGGTCCTGAGTTGAACAGGATTGAGGACGCGCTTGGCCTAATCTGATTATATGGCCGTTGGAGCGACATGGTCGTCGGATTTGTCTCCGCTACCAGACACCCTGGACCACACTGATTTCATGAGATTATCATGGCATTCGGTGCAATAAGAAAATCTCTTGTAAGCCTCTCTGAAAGAGTATGCCTTGTTCCCCGTTCCAACTAGGAAACCATCCGGAGAAAGCCTGCTGACCTTGTCGGCGTCTTTCGAACACCCGTCAACATCACACTCGACCATGGTGCACAAAATGCACTATGACACTTAATCGTGTGCTTCTTTGGAGATAGATGCAAGTTCAAAGTTAGACTCGACAGATTGACCCTCTTCTACGAAGATGTCCTCGACGACGCCACTCACAGGAGAAGAAATCTCATTTTGCATTTTCATCGCTTCGAGAATAAGAATCGTCTGCCCCTTCTCAACGATATCTCCGACTTTAACATCGATTGAGACTACTTTCCCCGGGATCGAAGAAACGATGCTCCCGGAATTCTCATTCTGAGTCCCGGAACGCCCCCTCCTGCTGCGTATAATCCTAGAAGGACCGGAACTCCCCTCAATCTCGACCGTATGTGTCTGTCCATCCACAGTTACCCTCAGAATGTCCCCGTCCCTTTCGACTTCTGCAGAGATTCTCTTGCCATCAATGATGAATGTACGTTCCTCCTTCATCTCCCATTCACCCCTGAGGTCGCCCTCTCTCGGTGTGCCTGGCCCCATCGATTCCCTTTGCTTCGATGAATGTCCTCTCGCACATCCTCGGAATGCCTCTCTTCGATGAGCGCCGCAACTATGCATGCGATCAATTTTCTAGATTCTTGTGACATAATATACACCTCAAAGAGGGAGATTGCCGTGCCTTCGACGTGGCCTTTCCTCTGTCTTATCCATATTGGTCTTCAATGCCAGAATCAATCTCTTGCGTGTTTCTGACGGTTCGATTATGTCGTCTATGAAACCCAGGGCAGCGGCCTGATATGGATTCGCAAAGGCTTCCTCGTACTCCTCGATCAGACGACTTCGCTCCTCTTCCGGATTTCCCGCTGTTGCTATTCTGTTCCTGTGCAGGATCTGAACAGCGCCACTGGCACCCATCACCGCTAGACGTGCAGTAGGCCAAGCGACGTTGTAATCCCCCCTGATATGCTTTGACGACATGACGTCATAGGCGCCACCGTAAGCCTTCCGAGTAATCACAGTAAGTTTGGGCACAGTGGCTTCAGCATAGGCATAGAGAAGTTTGGCACCATGCCTGATTATCCCTCCCCACTCCTGATTGGCCCCCGGTAGGAATCCCGGAACATCTGTGAACGTCACTAGCGGAATCCCGAATGCGTCACAGAATCTGACGAATCTAGCCGCCTTCACCGACGCATCGATGTCCAGGCAACCGGCGAGAACCTTAGGCTGATTAGCGACCACGCCCACGGATTCGCCACCGAGTCTTGCGAACCCAACTACCATGTTCATCGCAAATTCAGGTTGCACTTCTAGGAAACTGCCTTTGTCGAACACCTCTTGTATCACGTCAAGCATGTCATACGGAATTGAGGGATCCTCCGGGACTACGGAGTCAAGAGATTCGCAAATTCTGTCTTCCGGGTCCTTTGGAATGAGCTTCGGAGCACGTTCGAGATTATTTGAGGGGAGCCTGCCCACAAGATCCCTCACGATTTCAAGTGCCTCTGAATCGTCGGATGCTACGAAGTGAGTCACTCCTGACCTTTTTGCATGAGTGGAAGCACCGCCAAGGTCGTCAAAACTCACATCCTCGTTTGTTACGGTTTTGATCACCTCTGGGCCTGTTATGAACATGTGAGATGTGCCATCAACCATTACCACGAAGTCAGTTATCGCTGGAGAGTACACTGCACCTCCGGCACAGGGCCCCATTATCACGGATATTTGGGGAACGACACCGCTCGCTCTCACATTCCTGAAGAATATCTCTGCATAGGAGCCCAGGCTGGCAACGCCTTCCTGTATCCTCGCGCCTCCGCTGTCATTCAGACCTATGACCGGCGTTCCTGTTTTGACAGCAAGATCTAGAATTTTGCATATTTTCAAGCCATGCATCTCCCCAAGTGATCCTCCGTAGACAGTAAAATCCTGTGCGAAACAATGTACGAGACGACCATCTATCGTACCATGCCCTGTAACCACGCCATCCCCTGGAATCACGTTCTTGTCCATTCCAAAGTCTCTGCACCTATGTTCAACGAGAGCGTCGATCTCTACGAACGAACCAGGATCAAGGAGATCCTCTATTCGCTCTCTGGCCGTCATCTTCCCCTTCGCATGCTGTGCATCGGTTCTTGCTGCCCCTCCGCCCGCTTGTGAACGAGACTTCCTAGCCCTTAGATCTGCTATCCGAGAATCGCCGCCATCCATGCTCTACGGCAGAGCCACACGGATATAGTGAATGAGCCTTGCTGAAAGTAATCTGGCCAATCCACCATGCGGTTGGTTGAAATCGACGGCTTTCACACGTTAAACCGAAGCGCATGAGAATAATCATCGCAAAAGCCGGTCTCGATGGTCATGATCGCGGCGCTAAAATCATCGCGAGAGCCCTGCGTGATGGCGGCCACGAAGTTATCTACACAGGTCTCAGAAGGACTCCCCAGCAGATAGTTTCCATAACGAGGGACGAGGATGCGTCTGCAATTGGAATATCGACACTTTCTGGGGCCCATTCGCGCCTCTTGCCCATGATTTGTAAGATATTGAAAGATGCTGATATGGACGATATCGTCGTTTTCGCAGGAGGCATAATTCCAGATCCAGACAGGGATGCGATCTACAGTGCTGGTGTGAGAGCAATATTCGGCCCCGGGACAAGCATGACTGAGCCAATCAGATTCCTCGAGGAAGTCCAATCAAGAAGAGAAGATGGTAAGCCTGCTGGAGTAGGCGAAGGAGGCGATTGGAGATGGCAATGAAATCCTCAGAGCCCCTCTTTGATGCAGCCTCGAATGGAGACAGGAGGGCACTCGCGAAACTACTCACAATCGCGGAGGAGGGAGGGCCTTTGCATGCGTACGACAGAAAACCCTCCTGGATACTTGGCATCACGGGGCCGCCCGGCGCAGGAAAATCAACTCTCATCGACAGATTAGCCTCAAATTGGTCAGATAAGGGGGAAAAAATCGCAATATTAGCCGTCGACCCGTCATCTCCTGTTTCAGGGGGAGCGCTTCTTGGAGATAGGGCTAGGATGGTATTCTCAGATCCCTCCAAGATATACTTCAGATCGGTTTCCTCGAGAGGCAGTTCTGGAGGAATCTCCAACGGAGTTCGGAGAATGGTCGAGGTGCTTCAGAGTCTCGGATGGGATCGAATCCTCATAGAAACCGTCGGGGCCGGTCAAGGCGAGTTTGCCATTGCCTCCGTTGCTGATCGGGTGATGCTCGTCGAGGGCCCAGATAGAGGCGATATTCTACAAGCCGAGAAAGCAGGCATCCTCGAGATAGCAGACATCATAGCATGCAACAAATCCGATCTTCCGGGCTCACAGGAGTCTGTTAATTCAATCAAGGAGGGACTCTCCCTCTCTGAAGGAGCCCCTGAAGTGATTTCGGTATCCGCGTTGAAGGGCAGTGGTCTGGACGATCTGATGGAGAGCCTCGATCAGATAACCCCCAATCCAGATCGCCTGCTGATGAGGTCTTCTATGCTGCTCGATTCTATATTGGCCGATAGGATGAGACGCAGGCCAGCTTACGAGGATGCGATGCAAGCATTGGCATCAAGGACGATCGGGCCGGATGAGGCTGCAGACATGGTGGAGTTTGGCAATGGAAGAGTATGATGTAAATATCGATCACGCGAGGCACTCAGTGGGTGGCGACTACGGGCACATATTCCGAAGACTCATCCACGTCTCAATGGCTCTTATACCCGTTCTGTACTATGTCTACGGTGAAGAAATATCCTCGCAACTCAACCTGGCTCCGCAGGAATTCGTGAGTCTCACATGCGTGACTATTCTGCTTGTGGAAGCAATCAGGCTCAAATCGGGCATCGTTATAGTGGGTCAGAGAGAGTATGAGGCCAGCCAGATATCCGCCATGGCTTGGGGCACGTTTGCAGTCTCCATTTCATTGCTCATGGCCCCGACAATGGGGAGAGATGGAATACAGGCGGGAGTCTTCGGAATCCCAATCATACTCGGTCTCTGCATAGTCGACCCAGTCATGGGTGAGGTGAAGAGGAGGACAAGCGGCCTGCGGGCCGCAATCCTGGTCGGAGGCGCGGTGTCATACGGCATATGGATGAGCTGCACACTATACTTGGACACCCCGCTGATAGCCACAGCTCTTCTTGCACCGCTTACTGTAATCGGGGAACTACCGAGAACCAATGTGATCGATGATAACGCAACAATGGTGCTCATACCCCTCGCTGGAGCAATTCTGCTCAATCCGTTCCTGTAGTATTGGTTAGGTTTACATCCGATATTGCACACCAAGCATCAATGAGCGAGGACAGTTCGGACGAGAGCCCAAGAAATCTATCTCAGAACGCCTACATCTTTGTCTGGATGGTGGCATCTCTGGCCTCTCTAGCGATTTTCATAAGATTCTTCTGATCGAAACGAAATTCGGAATCTACCTCTAACCCCTCGCTAATCAGCAGCGACCTCTTTGTGGATATCCCCAAGCCTGCGCTGTAAGGCCCTATGTGGCCATCACTTCTAACCACTCTGTGGCATGGTATGACCAGGGGCCACGGATTGGATGACAAAGCCGAACCAACCGCTCTTGCAGAACCCGGCGAACCCACTGCAGAGGCCAACTCGCCATACGTAATCAGCCTCCCTCGTGGCACATTCTCGAGAAGCATCTCGAATACGAGCCTCCTGAAATGCGTGACTGTTCCCCATTCGATACCCGCAACCAAATCAGACCAATCAATCCCGTCAAGTAGATCGTCGAGATAACCACCCTCATCTCCATCGATGCGTATACCAATCAGCTTTCCACCGTCGACGATTTTCGAGATTCTGCCACGGGGTCTTTCGAGAATCACCGTCTGAGTAGGCATCAATCATTCCTCTACGGGGTTTTCAGCCTCGCTACCCTCATCTCCAAGATCCTCCATTCCGACTATCTCATAGTTAGATGGGAACAGGGCTATCGCCACGCCCGCTACAATGCAGCCCAGTCCGATATAGAATGACTGCTGGACAATCATGAGCTCGAGACCTATCGCGAAAAGCAAGAGACCGCCCAAGTTCGATACCCACACGAGAGATTTGAAAGTCGAGAGGCTAACGCCCGTCGAATTAGCGCTCCTCTTGGGCCCGAACTCGGCACCAAAGCGAACGGGGTCCGCGGAGTCCTTTGCCATGCCCTCCATGAAACGGCGTTCCATTTGAACGGTTTGAATCAAGACGCATAACATGGCGATTCATTCAAGCGGATGTGCTAGGGCCATTAGACGGGCCCGATATGCACGTCGCGATGATTTCGGCAGAATACCCTCCCCGATGGGGGGGCATGGGGAGCACGGTCCACCATCTATCCAGGCATCTCGCCGAATCAGGCAACAGAGTCACAATAATCACGCGAAACGGCACCCCGGGGGATAATGAAAAAATCGAGAATATCGATGTAATTCGAGTTCCATGGGCGAGGATACCCATGTACTTCACAAGATCATACGCATACCACGCTCTGAAAGAATTGGAGAAAGTACACAAGGCAGATCCATTCGACGTGATTCATCTACACCTCCCGATGATTAGCCTCAACAGGGAGCAAATCAAGCGATGCAGGTCCATCGCACCAGTCGTCGCCTCACTCCACGGCTCATGGTTGGGTGAGAGGGACGGCCTAATAGCGGCCAGAAGGATGGGCGAGCCCGCCGTCTTCCGAAATCCAAACGATCTGGCAATTCTACTGACCGCCAAGCACTACTCGAAATTTGAGAAATTCGCTGCTTCAATGGCCGATATCGCAGTATCGAACTCTGACGCCACTCGGCAGGATTTCGAACAGAGGTACGGCCTCGCAGGAGCTTGGAACTGCGAAACCGTTCACTGGGGGGTGGACGACAAGCTGTTCACGCCATTCGACGAGAGCATACCCGGCCACGCGGAGTCCAGAGGGTCATTGAGGTCGAGATACGGCGTTTCTGAAGATTCCCCGCTCATTCTAGCAGTGGGAAGGTTGGCTGCTCGGAAGGGCTACACTACGCTTCTCAGAGCATTCTCCCTGATACGGGAAAGTGAAACCCATGCGAAACTCCTCATCGTAGGAAGGGGGGGCATGAAGTCGAAAATCATGTCTCAAGCTTCGAGAATGGGGCTCTCCGACGCACTCGCGATAGAGAGCAGCCTTCCGTTCGAGGAACTATCCGAGGTATACCGCGCGAGTGACTTGACGGTCTTCCCATCGTACTACGAGGGCCAGGGGCTCATCCCACTCGAATCCATGTCCTCGGGCGTACCAATCGTCGCGACCGATGAGGGCCCCATCCCCGAGATGGTCGACGAGCACGTGGGAGCCCTCTTCGAGATGGGTGACCATGCCTCCCTTGCTGAAGCAGTGATTGCGGAGCTCTCTCACAGAAATCGCCTAGCGAAGAAGGGCGAGAACGGGAGGAAGAGAGTACTTGAGAAATTCACATTCAAGCAGTCCTGCCAGAGATTCGAGTCGATTTACAATTCCGCGATGAAATCCAGGATCACCGATCAATCATGACAATCGCATCCGTGGGACAACTCAGGACGCATAGCCCGCATCCGGTACATGGCTCCCTCAGTATCTTCGCCTTCTTGTTTATCTCGACGTTTATTATCGGGCTGCGCATTCTCACATCGTAGAGCGCAATCGCATCATCATCGCAAACTATGGTGCATTGGTCGCACCCGATGCACATCTCTTCCTTGACCCATGCAACATGCTCGGGCCCAATCTTCAGCTTCGCGCGCTCCCCGGCTCTCTGAGCTGCCATCATCGCTCTTATGCGATGCTGCTCGACCGCGCGACGGGCTTCAAGATCACTAATGCGCGTCATGGATGACTCACGGAATTAGAGCACACTCATGAACGCATGGTTGTAGCGGAGGGGCATTACGATCAGTCAGGCACGCCTCGACTCGATCTGCCTTGCAAGGAAGGACACAACGTCGAGAATCTCGAAGTCATGCCTTGGATCGCCCTCGAATTTCAAGCATTCGAAGTGACTCACGCACTTCGGGCACGATGTGAGCATTATCTCTGCCCCGGTTGCCTTTACCTCGTCGAATCTCTGGAGACGGAGGGCCCTGGAGTTCTCGTTGCAGGACATCATGCTGGAGACGCCGCAGCAAAGACCGTCCTCCCCATGATGCTCCATCTCGACGAGGCTCACGCCCTCCACTTTGCGAACCAGGTCCCGTGGCTCCTCGTAGATGTTCATCTGACGACCGAGTCTGCATGGGTCGTGATATGTCACGGTGACGTCCTCATCAACGGCCATCTGAACATCGAATCCTTGCTGGGTGATGAATTCCGTAGTGTGCATCACCTTCATCTCATCCAGCTCGTAGTCCATTGCGAATGTTCTGAAGCACTCTGCGCAGGATGTCACCAGCGTCTCTATCCCGCTGGCCTTGAGCTTCTTCTGGTTGTAGGCCTTCAGCTTCTCGAAGACTTCGCTCATTCCCTGCCATTTCTGATCATGGCCACAGCACTTCAGGAAGTCCCTCCCGAGATATGAGACTCCAACGTCCATCTCGTCGAAGATGGTGAACGCCGCTGTGGTGGTGTCTCCCAGATTCATCGACCCCTCGTTTACGTGGCTGAAGACCATCTCCTGGTCGATGTAGTCGACGCAGCCCGGGTAATACCCGATGGTGGAATCCAGCGGGTAGTCTTCCACTGGTATGAACGACTCATCCGCATCCTCCTCGGCTTCAGCCGCGAGAACGGCCTGTAGGACTGTGTGGGGTATCTCTGCCGCAGGGGGGCCGCCCACGATCATGCTCCTGCGTATGTCCACGTACGAGTCATAGTCTACAAGCTGGGGGCACGCATTCGTACAGGCCGTGCAGGTGAGGCACGAGTAGAGCGGAACCCCGTCATCCTCGTTGTTCCATGTGTTGTAGATGATGTTCAGCTTGTCTCCCGCGTTGAACAGCCTCACAGGGCACGCGTCATCGCAAAGGTCGCATCCGTAGCACTTGTTCATCTCCCACTCGTAACCCCTGGCCATGCTTCTCAGAGCCATGTAGACCAACGCACCGAATCCAAGACACGGCACGAACAGGGAGTAGATCAGCTTCGCATCGAGGCTCTTCGGGTTCTTCTCGAAGGTGGGGTTCTCGATCATCATGGCCTCTAGGCTTTCGCTGTCCCAGTTCCCCTGGGACCGTAGGATAGCGCTGCCGTCTCCTGCGAGCATGAGCGGCTGGTATGCACTCAGGGTCATGCCGATGATGACATCGACCGTATCGTCGATGTCGGACGAGGTACTCAAGAAACTCAAGGAGTACGACTCCCCGCTCTCGAGCTTGAGCGTGGTGCTCTCGCATTCATCCCCTGAGAGTGACCAAATCACCTCGTCGGACGAATCCCTCAGAACGAGGCTCTGGGTGTGAACCCCTGCGTTTCTGACAGATGTCCTGAATGAGCAGCCCACGTCTGTGACGACCTCGTCATCTCCGATATCCTCCACGAACAGATTCTCCGTGCGCTCGTAGCCTGTGTCCCTGCCGTCCTCGAATCCTGTGTACGTGTGCTCGTGGAAGGCGCCATTCAGCTCGTTGCCCGGGTCTATGTGCCCGTTCGCGTTGGCGAAGTCAACGAGATATCGTTGAGTCGGCTGGTATAGGCCCCATGCCACGAACTCTCCAGCGGGCATCACGCACCATTCTGACGTGGCATCCCCTTCCGGTAAATCGTCCCAGGCGCTCAGGTGGCTGCTATCCGCATAGCCTATGCAGTGCTGCCCGTATCTATCCCACGCGTCGCCCCTCTCCCCGTGATCGTACTCGATCAGGGCATCAGCAGGCTGCGCACGCAGCTTCTCGAGCTCCTCGATATCATCCATGGCGCCCAGCCCCCCGTAGTCCCAGAAGCCATTCTCATAGACGGGCCATGTTACCACGCTGATCATGATCGCAGCCACGATCGTCCCAAGTGCCAGTTGACGGCCAATCGCAGGCGTGAGTCGCGCTCCGATGGAGTTCACTAGGAACCAGCGTATGCTGAAGAACAGTATGGCGAAAATCAGGATCCCCGTGAGGATCCACGGAATCGCATTGAACACCTCGGCAGTCCACGGCTGTTGCCGGCCGCAGTTGATCACATGGTGGTCTATCCAGCAGTAATCCAGCCGATCTTGCGCATACAGCTCCAGGAAGATGTTGATCGAGAAAACG
>DAVB01000048.1:10621-10753 GCA_002505455.1 Euryarchaeota archaeon UBA52
AGGAAGATGTTGATCGAGAAAACGGAGATGAACCACACGTGAGCTAGATATATCGCACCCGCTGTTGCGAAGCGGGGGTCCTCCACGCCCCTCTTCTCCCTCCCAGGAAGGAATGGGGGCAGGGCGAGTATG
>DAVB01000029.1 GCA_002505455.1 Euryarchaeota archaeon UBA52
TGTCCTTGGCCCTGTCCTTGTCCCTGGCCCTGTCCCTGGCCCTGGCCCTGTCCTTGGCCTTGTCCGTCTTCTTCTGAGCCGCCGCCGCCTTGAGTGCCGCCGTCACCTGAGCCATCGCCCTGGAAATCGGGATCATAGGCATCGGGGATTCCATCGCCGTCTGAATCGCTCATCTCACCATTTGCTGGGTCGTTTGGATAGGGGTCGCTGCCATCATCTTGGCCGTCGCCGTCAGTGTCTGCCGCATTGGGATTGGTTCCCGTAGCGTATTCTTGTAAATTTGTAAGCCCGTCTCCATCAGGATCGGCATTAGCATCTGTGGCTGAATTTGGGTTTAGCCCATAGCCAACTTCCCATCCGTCAGGCAAACCATCGCCATCAGAATCGGGGTTGTTCATGTCCGTTCCAGCGGACTGCTCTTGAGCATTGGTTAGTCCGTCGCCATCCCAGTCTGCACCACCATCATCCGGATCGAGGGGATCCGAACCATCAGCGGTGACGCCTGCGGCGCCGGCCATAGTCACTAGCAGTAAAGCTGTCAATATACTCGCATTCTTTGTTATCTCCATTGTATCATCACGTTCCTTTTTGTTACGTTTTCCTTGGTTATCTAGGGAACCCGCCGTTCCCTCTTTCCAGCATCAGCCCGACTGAATCGGAACAGAAATCTGGGAGGGGGTTATTTGCACTAGGGTGGAGGAGATTAACACATTCATATGATATCGATATTGCTCGATATACATCGTTTTTTAATTTTTAAAAATCTTCTCCTCCTATTGTGTTTTAACCCATTGTGGCTGGCAGTCTCAGGAAACCCTCCGTCTCCTCTACCTCTTGGAGGGCATTAGAAACTATATCAATGCCGCGGAAAATTGGGCGTTCTAGGGAGATAGTCTGGAAAGTTCAAAGTTGAACTTGGTACGTGTCATGAAATGTCGTACGGGCGTGGTTAATGTCAGGATGATCAAAACAATGAGGAAAAGTGTCGACCACGGGGGGATGCTTCTCCCTATGGAGAGGAAAAGAGACCATCCGATGATGATCAATACCCAAGGACGATATCTGCGCGAGAACAGCGATAATCGTGCTCTTGCTACCTCGTCGGTATAGAGTAAGGGAGTCTCTCCCGGGGCCATCATGTCATGTTCAACAGCGCAGCGGGCGCAAACTAGGTACCTTGGCCCGTTGCCTTTGACGAACTGATTGACAGGGTAGTTTTGAGTGCACATGCGGCAGGTTGGCATAATGCTCAGCCCGACCATCGTGAGCCTTGTCTTCAACACTGCGGTTGTATGCATGTTTCAAGAAACTTGTAGAAGATCTTTGAACCGCCCCTACTACCTGCCGATTCAGGGTGGAATTGTACCCCGTGGATCGGGAGGCTGGGGTGCTCCACGCCCATAACAAGTCTCGTTCCTGACTCCCAGGCATTGGGCATCATTGTTCTTCCATCGGAAACTACGGCCAGACTGTTGTATCTCATCATGAGGCATATTTTTTCTGAATTTTCGAATAGGCCTGTTCCTCTGTGTTCTATTCTAGACGGTGAGCCGTGCACGGGACCTTCGGGCGAGGGCTCTAATCGGGAGCCATCGGCTAGACAGAGGGCCTGATGCCCCAGGCATATTCCCAATACGGGAATGCGTCTACCCCCTATGCTTAGCATGTCGGATAATGCATTTGATGCTATGAGCATTGTTCGCTCTGATGCTTCTGGTCTTGAGGGTCCTGGGCCTATCACAATACCGTCAGGAGTGTATTCGGAAATTATTCGTTTAAGCCACGAATTCGGGTCTTCGGTGGATGATGCGGGCCTTCCTTCAACAACCTCAACTTGGCTGCCGAGAGTCACCATGGCATCTCGAATGTTGAATGTGAATGAATCTAGATTGTCCACCAGAATAATCCTGGGTGTCCTCTGAAGGGGCGTGAGGTTGGTACCTTTGTCGTTACTTGACGGCATCAGGAGGGTTCTTCGCCCCATCTCTGCAGTAGGTGGGCTCAGATCATCTTTGAAGGCGGGCGCGCCCCATGTGGCCCGAGTTATGGCATCAGCCTTCCATTCGGCTTCTTCGACTTCTACAGACGGTATAGAGTCGTGAACTATGCCTCCTCCGGCCATCACTGACCCGATATTGATGCTATCTTTGAGTCTGACATCCAGAGTTCTGATGAGGATGTTAAGATCGGCAATTCCTGTTGTGAAATTTATGTGTCCTACAGAGCCCGTCCAAGCTCCTCGAGGGGTTCCTTCTAGGTAATCGATTATTGACATGCTCATTGTTTTCGGGCAGCCCGTGATTGAACCCCCTGGAAACAGAGATGAAATTGCGGCTGGCAATTCGGATGCGTGTGCAACTAGACCTTCTACAGTAGAGACGAGATGGTGGACGTTAGGGTGGGACTCTATGCGAAAATCGCTCCAAATGACGGATCCCGGTTCACACACGCTTGAAAGATCGTGTCTTTCTAAGTCAACAAGCATCATGTGCTCTGCGAGATCTTTCTTCGATTTGATTAGTAAATCGATTCTTTCAGAGTCCTCTGCCGGATCTTTCCCTCTTGGTGTTGTTCCTTTGATTGGAGATGTATTGATTATTCCGTCTTTTATTCTGAGAAGCTGTTCGGGACTCGCTGACACAACTGACCATTCGAGACTCGGTGACCTCATCCATGAGCTGTATGGAGCAGGATTGGTTCTGTTAAGTTTGCAAAACACGGACCATGGATCGTTTTCTAAAGGCGCCTCCCATCTTCTACCATAATTCACCTGGTATACATGTCCGTGCTTGATTGATTGAATGATTTCTCGTGTCTTGAATTCATGCTCCGATCTAGATTCAATAGAAACTGGTGATGATGACTCGATTGATTCGACAGGAGCGTGGTCGAGATGCGCCCATCTTTCGATATCAGATGATGAGATGTTCTCAAGGCCTACGAGAGAGATGGAACGGGTATCCCTGTGGTGTATTATCCAGCCATTTGTCTTCCACATTACACCGAGTATTTCG